>JASFVZ010000145.1:0-5884 GCA_050049565.1 Chromatiaceae bacterium
TTGTCGAGAAGGTCTGCTTCCTGCTCGGCGCTTGGGAGTTCAACAATCGCGGACTGATCTATGTCCCGTTGACCGGCGATTGGGCGGATGAATATCTTCACAACGGTTATGTGCTCTACGATCAGCTTCTGTATCTGCAGGCTCAGCGCACGCTGGCGGCGATCCACAATGAACTTCACGGCTCCAACGATCATGTGTTGGCGGAAAAGATCAGCCGGCTGCGGCATCTCATCCGGGCGAATTACTGGTTCGACGATGCTCGGATCGAGGACGATGTTTACCACAAGGTTTTGTATCGAAAAGGCCTTCAGGCCGCGTCACACTGCCGTAATCGTTACTGGATGGCCTCATTTTCGCCAAGCGGGTATAGCTACCGCTTTGATGCCTTCGCTAATATCCTGGCATCGTTGTTTGACGTCGCCGACGATGCGCAGCGCAATCTGGTTGATGATTACATCCGCGTCGATGCGGTAAACGATCATCTCGCGCTGCTTCCCGCCTTCTTCCCGGTCATCAAGCCTGTTGATGAGGATTGGGAACATCTACAGATGATGTTTTCGTACACCTTCAAGAACCAACCCAATGAGTACCATAACGGCGGGCTCTGGCCAATGATCACGGGCTTCTATGCGTGCGACTTGGCCCGAAGGGGCAAAAAGAAAGAGGCGCAACGGTTTGTCGCGGGCATCCACCAGGCCAACGCCATGGCCATGGATGGCGAATCCTGGGGCTTTGCCGAGTATGTACACGGATCGGAGCTGAAGCCGCGAGGGACCAAGCATCAAGGTTGGAGCGCGGCGGCTGCCGTGATAGGGCAGCAAACGCTCAAGGGGCAGAGCCTTTTTCGCATCGGCGATCTCTGATCTCGCGATCACCCGGCGAGCGCGTGGGAAGAAATGGGTACGATCATCTGAAGGCGAGCGATGGGTCGGCGCAGTGCGGCGTTGATATTCTGATGGGTCGATGACTTGGTAAGGGTCCCCCGAACGGGGCGCGGACCTGATGGTTTCGACCTAACACGTCTGGCCATGCTGCCTGCAGGTCTGAAATGCATGAAGGCATACGGCGACGGCTCAACCGTAAGCAGTTGTTTGATTGTGGCCCGCCAAATTGGCGGTGACCGCATCAAAGCGGCAGCTAAGTAGATCATCTGCAGACGAGTGATCTCTTAAGCCGCAGTTGCCAACGAATTCCAGGGTCTCATTGATGAATTCGGGTTCAATCTCTACCAGTGTCCAGTCATTGAGCGAAAGTCTCAGCCCGGCAAGCGGTCCCGAGTGTTGCGCAAACGACGGCGTCGTTTGACAACCGGTGACAGCGTTCAGTGCCTGGGTCATCGCCGCGTGCTTTGTTGCGGGGAGTTTGAATGTACTTTGCATCTCGACTCCAGCGGTATCGGCGCGACGCGGCACAGCAGGGCGCACGGCGTAGCTTCGGCTTGCAACGTTTTTCCATGCGTTCGGGTTTCTGACATCGGATTCGGAAAAGAAAAATTCAACGACCTCAGGCCCCGGCGGCGCCTTGCCGGCGCAATATACGGTACAGACCCTCGATACCCACTGCCATGCCGAGTATCGTGACCAACACCAGGATCTTCAGCGGGGCCTGCATCTCGATTTGCCGTAACAACGTAATTAATGCCACTAAACAGGCCAGTGCTCCGAGCCCCGATATGCCTCTCAAGCTGCCGGTTTGTTCACTCAAGATGACATTGGCGATATTCACTGCACTGAATATCAGCAGAAACCCGGCACTACCGATCGTCGCAATACTGTTCAGGTCCAACCAATTGGCGGCTACGAGGGTCACGCCGGTCGTAATCAACAGGCCGAGTACTGGCTTGTTCCAGATTCGTTGTTCCAGCACTTCGGGCAGCTCGCCTTCCCTGGCGATGATATAGCTCACTCGTGCGGCGCCATACAGGGTCGCGTTGATAGCAGACGCGGTCGAAAGCAGTGCCGCTATAGCAATCAGAGTGAAGCCGGTATTTCCCAGGAACGGGCTGGCTGCTGCCGCCAGTGCATAGTCCTTGGCGTCGATGATCATGGGTATCGACAGGTTACCTACGGTGACTATGGCCACCAGAATGTAAAGGGCGATGACAAAAAGCACCGCCGAGTAGTACGCACGCGGCAGTGTCCGGCGTGGGTTTCTTGCGTCTTGCGCGGCATTAGCGATCAGCTCGAAGCCCTCGTAGGCGAGGAAAATAATGAAGCCTCCCGCGACAATCTGCACCGGCGATGCCCACTCGCCTGGTAGCAGCTTTTGTGGATCGACACTCCAAAGGCCAATCGCCACGAACACCAGTAAAATGCTGACCTTGAAAGCCACAATCCAACGTTCCGCGCGACCGATCACAGCCGCGCCCAGCAAATTCAGCGCGGTTATGCCCACAATGCCCAGAGAGATGAAGATATGCTTGCCCGCGCCCTGCCATTCCGGTGGCAGGAATACCGCCGCATAGCTGCCGAAAGCATAGGCATAGAGCGAGAGCATGATGATGTAGCTGAGCCAAAGCAGGATATTGAGACTGCCGGCAAAAAGACCAGGTCCGAAGGCCCGGTCAAGAAAGGTGATTGTGCCGCCCTGGGACGGAAATGCGACTGAGAGCTTGGCGTAAGAATAGGTGGTAAGCAGAGCGACAAAGCCGGCGATGGTGAACGCAAGCGGCGTGGCGCCGTGCGCGATCTGTGCGGCAAGGCCCAGCACGGCGAAAATGCCGCCCCCGACCATGCCGCCGATACCGATGGCGACGATGCTCCAGTAACCGATCTTGTCATCGTTGCTCACGTTGCAAATGCTCCGCTCAGCTGACCATGCAAACGTTTGGTTTTCGGAGCATCAAAAGACCCCGTACTACCTGTTTCCTGACAACAGCGGTGACCATTTTGCAAGTCCATGCAGTCGCTCGTCGAGTGCATTGACCGAACGCGCTCGTGTATTGCGCGGCCCTCGGTCCATGCCCACAGCGACCGCTTCCTTGAGGGTCAGGAGTTCCTCGTGATCGCTCAACCACTTTTGGCCACGGGGCCATATCTCCTCGCGGCCCATGCCGGTATCCTTCCATCTTGCGGTGGCGCAGAGAATACCCCGCTTGCAGGTATACAAGTACGCTATCATCTTGCAAAAGCTACCTGCCTTGGGAGGTTCCCTGACAATGACTGAACTCAAACCACCGCACGACCCCATAGAGGCGCTCGGCCAAGGCTATGAGCTGATGCTTGAGGAGAGCCTCAAGGATCTGCACAAGATCGAGGACAAGTCGGCACCAGTGATTCACGATCTGATCGCCAATGCAAAAGAAAAACTTTCCGCTGCCGGCGAACTCAGCCGTGAGGAGGCCGAGCGCATCGCCGAATATCTGGAACGCGACCTGGTGGATGCCGGCCGATATTTGGCAGAGACCGGGCGTGAACTGAAGGATTGGCTGGGTTTCGAGACGGCGCTGATCGAAGACGAGTTCCTGCTCATGCTCCAGCAGGCTGCCGACCAAACCCAAACGGAATGGTTGAAATTGCGCCTGCAGGCACAGGCCAAAAGACCGTCCTACAAGACAGGAGAGGTCGTGGCCCCGGGGACGTTTGTCTGCCTCAAGTGCGGAGAAGAGATCCATCGGCACAAGGCCGGACACCTCCCCCCTTGTCCGAAGTGCGCCGCGACCGGATATCGCCGCATCGACGGCCGCTAAGTGATTATGGCTTAACCACCGAGCACCCTTACCATGCGGCCTTCTACGACATGCATCGGAACCGCAACATCATTGTTGGTTAAGTTCAAGGGTGGTCACCTCGCGGACCGGTTCCATTAAGCCAAACCACAGGTGGTCACAGCAGCTGCAGACGGCTGATACCGTAAGCGCGCAAATGGGTATTTTGCTCGAAGGATTGCCGTGGTTCCGTTGGACGAAGGCGCCGACCCGTGCTGAGCTCACTCAACTGATCCAGACTGTGGCGCTGCGCCGCGGCTGGCTCTTTGATACGCGTGCTGCCAAAGATGAAGACGGGATGTTCGATGCCGTGTTCTCGCAGCAAAAGTGCTGCTTTCTGATAGTCGGTTTGCAACAGTACGCCACGGGTTTCGTTCAGGTTGAGGAAGTCGATGTCCTGATCCGCCTTGAGATAGCTGGCGTGACACATGATCGCCTGAAAGCGTTGCGGCGCGGCCTCGTCTAGTACGCGGACTTGGATTCGCACCAGGGTAGGGGTTCACACCTGTGTTTTGGGTGGGGCGGTCTCGGGAGAACGGATCGTTGAGGAAGGCCGACTGCGGCGTCGCCTAGTCAACGCACTAATCACCGCGTTGGATCATGCTGATAGCCCTACCGAACGACCTGCTCATCCTGGCTATTGTCTACCACAAGACCAAGGTCAGTCCGCGCCCGGTGCGCTGGAACATGCCAGAGATGCTGACAGTCGTCAGTGTGCTCGGTGTAGCCGGCGTGATCGCCTCCTTCCTGCTGTTCTTCCTGCTGCGCAAGGCCGGTTTCCCGGAGCCGGCTATCCAGAGCATGCTGTTTCTCAAGCTGATCGTGGCGGGACACAGCACGCTGTATATTACCCGCTTCGAGGGCTGGTTTTGGGAGCGGCCCTAACCGGCACCGCTGTTGCTGGCCGCCAACTTCAGCACCGAGATCATCGGCACCCTTGTTGCCATCTACGGGGCTTGGGAGTACGCGCTTTGGATGTGGTGCTATGCGTTGTATGGTTCGTGGTCAGTGATGTGGTCAAGATGCTGGTCTATTGGCTGCTGCGGTCAAGAGAAGCTGAGTGGCCTGCCGTCCCGGCAGGAGAAAAACTTTCTTTGGCTCGTGCGCAACGCTACCCGCGTTACCACTTCTTATCGTTTGCCGGAAGCTGGGCCGCTGGAAATCGCGCTGAAGGTAGCGCTTTGACGATATCCGGCCATTCGGTCATCGCTAGGCGTTCCAAGATTCCTGGTCGACAGAGTCGTCCGGCCGGCATCTTAAAGTTGTACGTCGCAGAGGTGTTCACGCTCAACGCGCCGCCGACGGCATTGATGACCTGTTACAGAGAGGTAGTTTTTTGAGCAAACGGAAGCGTGCCTTGATCGTGTTTATCATGATCGCCGTACTGTCGGGAGCCGCCTACTGGTGGCATCTCGCGCGGCAGGTAGACGAATCGCTCAATGAGCTGGTGCTTTACGGCAACGTCGATATCCGCGAGGTCCGGCTGGCCTTCAACGGCAGTGAGCATGTCGCCGAGATTCGGGTTCAAGAAGGGGACCGGGTGCAGCCTGGTCAACTGCTGGCCAAGTTGCAAACCGGACGCTTGCAGGCCGCGCGGGATCGCGTCGCAGCGGAGCTGGTGGCGGCAAAGGCGGCAGCACACGGGGCAGAGCTGACCTATCGGCGGATAAGGACCTTGGCCGCAAGCAAGCTCGCGTCACCGGAGCAGGCCGATGAGGCGGAGGCCAACAGTCGCACCGCCGAGGCCCAGGTCGCGGCGGCCCAGGCGGCGCTGGCGGAGGCCGAGCAGGTCCTCGCGGATGCTGAACTGTATGCACCGGTCAGCGGCATCGTCCGGGAACGCATCGTCGAGCAGGGTGATTTCGTCACCCCTCAGACACCGGTCATCACCCTGGCACTGACGGACCCGGTATGGGTGCGGAGCTATCTGCCAGAAGGCTTCCTGGGACAGATCCGCCCCGGTGCCCGCGCGCTGATCAGCACCGACAGCTACCCCGGCAAGGTCTACGAGGGCTGGGTGGGCTTCATCTCACCTACGGCGGAGTTCACCCCCAAGAACGTTGAAACCCCAGAGCTGCGCACCCGGCTGGTCTATCAGGTGCGGGTGTTCGCCTGTAACCCGGAACTGGAGCTGCGCCTGGGCATGCCCGCCACGGTGAGCATTGCCCTGAACCAGCA
>JASFVZ010000146.1:0-5870 GCA_050049565.1 Chromatiaceae bacterium
ACGACCGGGAACAAGAGCGAGATGTCGGTGGGCTACGCGACGCTCTACGGTGACATGGCCGGTGGCTTCGCGCCGCTGAAGGACGTACCCAAGCTGTTGGTCTACCGGCTGGCCCGGTGGCTCAACCGGGAGCGCGAGGTGATTCCGGCGCGCGTGATCGAGCGCCCGCCGAGCGCCGAGCTGCGGCCCGGTCAGCAGGACAGTGACAGCCTGCCGGACTACGAGATCCTGGATCCCTTGCTGGAGCGCTACGTCGAGCTGGATCAGGATATCGATACCATGGTCGCCGCCGGTTTCGAGCGTGCAACCGTTGAACGGGTGGTCCGACTGGTCGATCGCATGGAATACAAGCGCCGTCAGGCACCGCCCGGTGTCAAGATCACCCGCCGCGCGTATGGGCGCGACCGGCGTTATCCCATCGTCAACGGCTTCTGATCTAAACTGGGCGCCCGATCATCCGTTCGACCGGGTGGTCCCTATCGGCTGGAGGAGCAGTATGAAAAAGATCGAAGCAATCATTAAGCCGTTCAAACTCGATGACGTGCGCGAGGCCCTGTCGACGATCGGCGTGACAGGTATGACGGCGATCGAGGTCAAGGGCTTTGGGCGGCAAAAGGGCCATACCGAGTTGTATCGGGGCGCCGAGTACGTCGTCGATTTCCTGCCAAAGCTGAAGATCGAGATCGTAGTCGCCAACGATCAGGTCGAGCCCTGCATCGACGCCATAACCAGTGCCGCCCGGACCGGCAAGATCGGCGACGGGAAAATCTTCGTCAGCAGCGTCGAAAAGATCGTGCGGATTCGCACCGGCGAACAGGACGAGGAAGCGATCTAACCCGCAACAGGTTGCGCAATGCCGCGCGTGCAGCGCTTACGCGGCATTGGGTCTGGCTAGTTTTCGTCAAGTCCGAAGAAGTCCCACACCCGCGCGCCAATCGGCTGGTCGACGAGCTCTTGCGGGTCCTGGATCAGTGCGCCGCTCTGCTCGTTGAGTGCCAGGACGCGCTGCGTATCGCCGGCCAGGTCGGTCATGCCGAGCTCGGTGTAAGCGTCAATCATGATCTCCAACGCATCACGCAGTGACGGCGTGCGCTGAAAATTCCGCACGACGTAATCGGCACGGTTCGCCGCAGCAAGGAATGCACCCCGCCTCATGTAGTACCGAGCCACGTTTATCTCGTGGCGCGCCAGATTGTTGCGCAGGTAGAGCATGCGGCGCGCGGCATCCTCGGCGTAGTCGCTTTCCGGAAACTGGCGTACGACCTCTGCGAAGTCCTTGTAGGAGTCCAGCGCGGCGCCGGGATCACGCTGCGAGTTGTCGGTCGGAATGAAGCGGTCGAAGAAGCCCAGGCTGCGGTTGAAGTTGACCAGCCCGCGCAGGTAGAACGCGTAGGCCGTTGCCGGGTGGTCGGGATGGAGCCGGATGAATCGATCGGCTGCCGCCAGTGCCGACTCTGGCTCAGCGAAGCGGTAGTACGCATAGGCCACGTTGATCTGGGCCTGGTGGGCGTACTTGCCGAAGGGGTAACGCGATTCCAGGATCTCGAAATATTTGATTGCGAGCTCATAATTGCCCGCGCGCATTGCGTCGGACGCCTCGGTGAACAGGCGTTGCTGGCTCCAGCCGAGGGTCTCATCCTTGTCCCGGAACGCGGAACAGGCGCTGAGTGTGAGTACAAGCAGTAGTGGCCAGACAAGACGTAGCATGGCGATAATCGATTGGTCGCGGATGACGGGTAATTATATCGAAACCCCATTGAACAATCAGACGGGCACCGAAACCCGCCTCGAGGCCACGGTGGATGACGCCCTCGATGGTCTGCGGCTCGACCAGGCGCTGGCGAAGGCGTTTCCGGATTATTCGCGCAGTCGCCTGCAGGACTGGACCCGCGAAGGACGGGTGACGGTAAACGGTTGTGCCCGCCGGCCACGCGACCGCGTCATGCTGGGTGATCGATTGGCGCTGCGCGCCGTCGCGCTTCCGCAGGTCACCTGTGAACCCCAGGCCATACCGCTCGATCTGGTCTTCGAAGACGAGCATCTGCTCGTGATCAACAAGCCGGCGGGGCTGGTCGTTCACCCGGCGGCCGGCAACCCCGATGGAACACTGCAGAATGCCCTGCTGCACCACGACCAGGCCCTCGCCGAACTGCCGCGTGCCGGGATCGTCCACCGGCTCGACAAGGACACCACCGGATTGATGGTGGTGGCCAGGAGCCAGGCGGCCCACAAACGACTGGTCGCGGCCATCGCCCAGCGTCAGGTGCATCGCGAGTACCGTGCACTGGTGGTTGGCAACATGCCCGCCGGCGGCACGATCGAGCAACCGATAGGGCGACATCCTGCGCAGCGGACCCGGATGGCGGTGAATCCACTGGGCAAACCGGCGGTGACCCATTATCGGGTCCTGGCGCATTTTCGTGGTTACAGCCTGCTGAAGGTACTGCTCGAGACGGGACGCACCCACCAGATCAGGGTCCACATGGCGCACCTGCGTCATCCGGTGTTCGGTGACCCGACGTACGGCGGCCGGCTGCGGCTGCCCGGCGGGGCGTCCGAGACGCTGATCGAGGTGCTGCGAGGCTTCCGGCGCCAGGCGCTTCATGCCAAGCGGCTGGAGTTCATGCATCCGATCCGTCAGAGGCCGATGCGCTTCAGCTGCCCGATGCCGGCCGACATGCAGCGCGTGATCGACGCCCTCGCGACCGATGCCGACCTGCATTGGCAGGAGTCCGAGTTCGACGAGTTCGCCGGCTTCGTCGAGCTGGACGGTAGGGATGACGATTGAGCTGATCGAGCCGGACTGGCCAGCGCCTCGATCCGTGCGCGCGGTCAGCACGACGCGGCGCGGCGGCACCAGTGCCGGGCCCTGGTCGAGCCTGAATCTCGCCGGGCACGTCGGCGACGATGTGCAGGCGGTTGCGGAAAACCGCCGTCGCTTACAGGCGCTGTTGGCGCTTTCGAGGGAGCCGGCCTGGCTGCAGCAGGTGCATGGTACTCAGGTGGTATCGGCCGGCACGCAGCAGGCCTGCGCCGATGCCAGCGTCAGCGATGCCGTCGGTCAGGTCTGCGTTGTGATGACGGCTGATTGTCTGCCGGTGCTGTTCTGTAATCGGGAGGGTACCCGGGTCGCTGCAGCCCACGCCGGCTGGCGCGGACTGCAGGCCGGCGTGCTCGAATCGACGCTGGCGGAATTCGACGAGCCGCGCAGCGATCTGCTGGCGTGGCTGGGTCCGGCGATCGGACCGGAGGCCTTCGAGGTCGGTGACGAGGTCAAGGTGCAGTTCGAGGAAGTGCAGCCGGGGGCCTCTGCCCATTTCCGGCCTGGCGGATCCGGACACTGGCTCGCCGACCTCTATGGCCTGGCCCGGCAACGATTGGCCGCCGCGGGCGTCGGTGCTGTGAGCGGGGGAAACTACTGCACGTTCAGTCATGCCGATCGGTTCTTTTCCTATCGCCGGGACGGCGTTACCGGCAGAATGGCGACTTTGGTCTGGCTGCAACCGTCCTGAGAGGAGGCGCTGCATCATGGCGAACAACTGGTACATGTTGACGCTGATCGGCGAGGACAAGCCCGGCATCGTCGCGGCGATCACCCGGGCGCTCTATGACCTCGGTTTCAACCTCGGCGAGACCTCGATGCTGCGGCTCGGCGGCAACTTCACGATCATGATGATGGTGACCGGCCGCGAGGATGAGGAGGCGTTTCGCGCCCAGCTTAAGCCGGTCATCGAGGCGCAGGGGATGCGCCTGCACATCGATCCCATCGCCGGGCGGCTGCATGAGCATCTGCTGCCGAACGTCCAGGTGACGGTCAGCGGCGCCGATCGGGCCGGCATCGTCGCGCAGGTCACCGAGGTGCTGTCGGCGGAAGGCTTCAACATCCTCGATCTCGAGTCGGACGTCGCCGGTACGACCGAGGAGCCGGTCTACATCATGCAGATCGCCGGCATTACCGAGCACCCCGTCGAGTCCATCGATGCGGCGATGGCCGACCTGCGCAATTCGGGTGTAGACATCAACGTCAGTGCCATCGACACCTATATCGGTTGAGGCCCCGGTGGCGATCCTCGATATCCTCAAGCTGCCGGATCCCCGTCTCAAACAGGTCTCCGAACCCGTCGAGGCCTTCGACGATGAGCTGCGCGCTTTCATCGCCGACCTCGAGGAGACGCGCCAGGACGGCCCGGCCGCGGTCGGTATCGCGGCGCCGCAGGTCGGTCATTTCCAGCGGATCGTGATCATCGACTGCTCGACGACCCGCAAGCCCGTCCCGAACCACGGTCACCTGATCCTGGTAAATCCCGAGATCACCCACTGGGAAGGCTATGAGCCGGGACGCGAGGGCTGCCTCTCTGTGCCCGATTACACCGGCAACGTGATCCGCGCGACGCGGATCCACCTGACCGCGCAGGACCCGGACGGGCACGCGCTCGCGTTCGACATGGAGGGCTACGAGGCGCGTGCGGCGCAGCACGAGATCGACCATCTCGATGGCCTGTTGTTCGTCGACCGGGTGGTGAGCCGGCGCGCCGATCTGTTCAAGCGCAAGGTCTACCAGAAGGGCGGCCGCGGAAAGACCTAGTCGATACCGACGGGCACCGTGCCCGGGACCGTGAGCGGCGCATCGGGTGCGAGCCGGGTCAGCGGCAGGCGTACCGTGCGGCGGCCGAGTTCGGGCGAGATCAGGATCAGGCGCAGTATCCGGTCGCGTATACCGTCGCCGTCGATATCCGCGGCGTTGAGACCCACCAGGCGAACATTGGCGCGCGGATTCGGGATGCAAATCAGGCCATCGCTGGCCCGCCAGACTTCGGCGCGCAGCTGGCCGCCGACGAGCCGGCACGGCAGTCTTTCCACCTGCCGTGGTGCGACCTCCGTTTTGGGAAACAGCGGCCTCACACTGGACGTCGTATTCGGCTCGACCAGGCACCAACCGACCGGCGGGCCACCGCAAAGGATCCCGTCGGGCAGGTCGTCCAGCGACAGGCTGTCGAAATCGTAGCCGGCCAGGTGGTCGACCAGGTGCGTTCCATCGTTGCCGTGCAGCAAGGCGGAATAGCGGCAGTCGCCAGCGGCTTTCAACCAGAGCCGCCGGTCGACGATGCGGTCACGTGCGGCGTCACCGGCCCGATACAGGGCCTCGATCCTGTCGCAGTCGCCGGGCACCTGGAAGACCTGCGGCCCGGTCGCGGTCGGCAGGGACAGCTCGTAGCTCGCGACCGGCCGGCCGCTGCCCGGCGCGGAAAACAGCGCCTGCGGTTTGGCGATGCCCATCGGCGGCATGGTCAGCCCCATGCCCAGCAGCGAAAGCTTGAGCAGCCGGGTTGCGTTCGACAGGACCGGGCTGAGACGGGACGTCATCGCCCGCGGGTCCGGTCGTTGGTCTGGTCCGGGCTGTCCTGACGACTCGTCATGATGAATTGGACCCATCGGCAGCTCACGTCGCGCGCGAGATTCAAAAAAAGCCGGGAGGCGATGAAGGGGTGCAGAAACGTGACGGATTCTATGCCGTCACGGTTCAAAACCATCAGTGTAGTCGCTTCAGTCGCGACGGCATCGGTCTGGCGACGCGTGTTGGCAAGCACCGCGACATCACCAAACAGCTGCCCCGGGCCGAACCGGTCGACGATTCGCATGCCGGACCCGCTGTCCGGAACGCGGACCTCGACCTCGCCGGACATGACCAGGTACAGCGCGTCGCTGTTGTCGCCGCGATGAAAGACGAAGGCTCCGCTGGCGATTTCCATCTGGGTGCTCGAGGCGACGAACTTGCGGATCTGCCAGGGGCGCATGTCCCGAAACAACGGGCTCTGCGGAATCACCTGCTTGCGTGCTTCCGGCGACAACAGCTCCCACAGGGTAATCAG
>JASFVZ010000147.1:0-5869 GCA_050049565.1 Chromatiaceae bacterium
CAGGCCGGCCGTCATGGCCCGCATCGTTGCGTTGTCACGGGCGCCGGTCTTGTAGGCCCTGAGCTGCTCGGCAATGAAGCCTGCGTCACGGCCTGCGAGGCGCGGGTACTTCAAGGCGTCGTTGCCAGCACCGGTCGGCCCGTGGCAGCCGGCGCAGAGGACGTACTTTCGCTCACCGGCGGCCGCATCGGCGGCGCTAGCGAGGTCCCCGGCTGCGCCAACAGCCAGGCTGGCGGCGATCAATGCAGTTTTCATCGGTCTCCAGAACTTTCCGTTCGCGCGGCCATCCCGCGGCGTGTCTTGCGCAGCACGAGAGTCGACGGCTCCTGCCTTGACCGGCTCGCGTTTATATCAGAGTCCGCTTAAATGGGCAATTAACCCACCGCGGCTCACCGGCGCCTGGTCGCAAAGCGGAAAGGCACCTCCACTGGCGTCGGCAAACTCAGTTGCACAGCCGCCTCCCACTCCATGCGTCGCTGACTACACAGGGGGAGGATGGTCTCGCCGACCCATACACCTGCTTGGTCGCGCTGCAGCACCGTCCGGTTCAACCCCATGTCCATGTTCAGTCCGCGAATTTCAACGACAGTCCCAGCGACCTCGAGCTGGTTGGTCCGGACCCGCAGGGTCAAGGTTCTCATCAAAGGGATGTCGGCCGGTGTGATCTCAAACGACACCTCCCCCTCCCCGATGCGCCGTGCGCAGGGTCCGACCCGCAGATCGCATGACTCCGGCGCGGCGAGGCGCTGGAAGGAAGGTGCATCACGCGCCTGCCAGGACCGGGCGACCAGGAAAGCCGCCGCCGCCAGCACAACAGACAGCAGAGCCAGGCCCAAGGTACGACGCGCAGCGGTCAAGTCCTTCTCCGGGACGGAAAACGTGTCTCAACGGGCGGGTAAGTCTGCCATGCGCGTCGCTCGAACGACTTGGCTTGGGGCAAAGGATGCGCGATTTCCCACGCCAGGCACGGGTTGCTTTCGGCGCTGGTCGACTCAATCTTGCGACTACTGAAAAACCGGGAGTAAGACATTGGCTGAGTGGGTGGCTGGACGGGTGGCACAGAAGACCCGATGGAACGAAACACATTTTTCACTGGCGATCGAAGCCGACGGCCCCGCGTTTGCGGCCGGCCAGTTCGTGCGAATCGGCCTGCCCGCCGAGGATCAGCGCGTCGAGCGCCCCTATTCGCTGGTCAACCCACCGGGATCCGAGCATTTTGAGATCTTCTTCAACATCGTCCCGGAAGGTCCGCTGAGCTCACGGCTCGCCGCCATGGAGGCCGGCGACGAGATCTGGCTGACCGACCGCGCCAGCGGCCTGCTCACGCTGGACGAAGTGCCAGGGTCGACACGCGATCTCTGGCTGCTCGCAACCGGCACCGGCGTCGGGCCATTCCTGTCGATGCTCCAGACGCCCGAGCCCTGGGGCCGGTTCGATAACATCGTCCTTGGCTACGGCGTGCGCTTTAAGGACGCATTCGGCTACAGCGACCTGATCGATCGCCTGAAGGCCGACCATCCCGACCGCTTTCGGTTCATCCCCTTCGTGACCGGCGAGAGAGTCGATGGCGCGTTCAACAGCCGGATCCCCTTGACCATCGAGGACGGCAGCCTGGAGCAACGCGTCGGGCTGTCGCTGTCCGCGGACCGTAGCCATGTGATGCTGTGTGGGCACTCCGGGATGATCAGCGATGTCGTCGGTCTGCTCGAGCCCCGAGGGCTGAAACGCCATCGCCGACGCGACCCGGGGCATATCAGCACCGAAAAGTACCACTGAACCTCGGCAACCGGGCGGCTATTGCAGCTCCGGGAACTCTCCGGCAAAACGTTCGACCCATTCGGCCGCCGCCTGTTCGCTGGTCAGCGTGCGCCCCTGCTCGCGCTCCATCCTGGTTCGGTATTCCTCGATGTAGCAGAGCTGTTCGACCATCCGGGCCGAAAAGCGATCCTGTTCTCTCAGGAATGCCACGCCGATATCGAACCGGCCCCCGACGTTGCGGCACCAGGCGACCGCCCCTTCGATCTCGAACTGTCGTCCGAAGACCGGGATCCGCAGGCGGATCGGACAGCCGGGCTCGAGCGCCTGCGTCGCCGAGAAACAGACGCCACCGTCACTGACGTTGCGCAAGGCTTCGGTTCCTGGGCGGGCCGCGAGATCGGCCAGATCAGGCGCCTCGTAACTGATCGGCATTCTGGACGGATGTCGGATGAACCGACGCTCGACCGCCTGTGGGCGCGATTTCACCATCGGTGCATGGCCTCTGGAATCACCGGTTGACGCCTTTCCAGTCTAACCGACCACCTGCGTCGGGAGCACATCCGCCCGTTCCGCCTGGCTGAGCGCACGCCATTCGCCCGGATGCAATCCGGGGTCGAGCGGCAGTCCGCCGATCCGCTCGCGGTGCAGACTGACAACGCGATTGCCCAACGCTGCGAACAGCCTTCGTACCAGGTGATATCGCCCCTCGGTGACCGTTACCCGGACCTCGCGTTCGCCGAGCCTCTCGATACTGGCCGGACGCGCCGGCCGGGCCTCGTTACGGAGCGCCAGGCCGGCCGCCAGTCGGCTCTCGGCATCCGCACACAACGGGTCGGCGAGCCGGACGAGGTAGACCTTTCCGCATCGATGACGCGGGCTGGCGATCCGGTGCGACCAGCTGCCGTCGTCGCTCAGGAGCAGCAAGCCCGAGGTCTGCTTGTCGAGACGGCCGACCGGATGGACACGCCGCGCGATCTCACGCGGCAACAGATCGAGCACGGTGCGCTGCCTGGGGTCCCGGGTGGCGACGATCACGCCGAGCGGTTTGTGCAGCATCAGGTAGAGCGGCTGGATCTCGGTCAGCACTTCACCATCGAGGCGCACGATCTGCGCCGCGACCGGCGCACCCGTATCGCGCACGATGCGGTCCCCGAGCGCCACCCGCCCCTGGCGGATCAGCGCGCGGGCCTCCCGGCGGGAGCTGCCCGTCACCTGGCTGACGAGGCGATCCAGCCTCATTGGCGGCGGGCCAGAGCCGGTCCGCCGGGGCGGCCGGTCAATTGCAATGTTCCCGGCACGCGCCTATGTTGTGCACCGAAAGGCCTTGATTGACGCAAGGAAATAAAGCGCCAACCGGCCCGATGTGGCGACACGCTCCGGAGGTAATTACGATGAGCAACTATCAAATTCTCCAGGCCGGCACGCTCGACGCCGGCGTCACGTTCAAGCAGCCCCATCAGGTGCTCCCGGAGAAGGTCTCGATGGACAGTCCGGCGATCGACGTGATGACCGACCTGGCACAGGTTACCGCGCAGACGGTCTCCGCGAACCTCTCGGTCGATGACGCCGAGCAAAATATGATTGCCAGCGGTATTCGTCTGCTGTTCGTGACCAACCAGCTGAACGAGGTTATCGGCATAGTGACGTCCAAGGACCTCAGCGGCGAACGCATCATGCGCCTGATCACCGACTCCCGCAGCCCGCGCAAGGATCTGATCGTGCGGGACATCATGACCTCTCAGCACAAGATCGAGGTGCTGGAGCTGACCGATGTCTCGACCCGCCGCGTCGGCGACATTGTCGCGACGCTGAAGCGTATGGGACGCCAGCACGCCCTGGTGGTCGAGCGCGACGCCGAGGGTCGACAGGTGATCCGTGGCCTGTTGTCGACGTCCCAGATCGGCCGCCAGCTGGGCCAGGAGATCGAAACCACCGACGTGGCCGGCAACTTCGCCAACCTTGCGACCACCGGCTGACCGTAACCGGCGCGCGGCCCGAGAACCATCGTGAGCCTGCGCTTCGCGCAGTTGCCGATCGGGGCGAGATTCCGCTGGCAGCAGCGCTGCTACCGCAAGGTCTCGCCCCTCGAAGCGAGCGACCTGGAAACCGACGGGCGGCGGCTGGTGCCGCGATCCACCAAGGTCGAGCCGCTGGATGAAGCGACTGCGACCGGCCAGGATCCGGCCGAATTGCGACTCGACCGGGAGGCGGTGGAATCGGCGGTCGACGCCTGCCTCGGCAGGTTGCGACAACGCCTGGTGGGACTGCTGCCCGGCGACGACGCTATTCGCCGCAGCAGCCTCGATACCGTCCTACAGGGGGCACGCACCGATCTCCTGGGGGAGCTTCGGTTGGCCGCGCTCGCGCGGCCGACCACAGACGACTCGCCGGGGACCCACCGTGCCTGATCCGTATTCCTGCCATCCATGGAGTAACCCGACCGTGAAGATGACCCTGTCCGTAATCGTGCTGATCAGCGCGCCCGCTTTCGCCCTCGCCCAGCAGGGCCAGATACCTGAGAGGCCCGACCTGGACGGCATGTTCTTCCAGCAATTCGACGGCGACCGGGACGGCCAGGTCAGCAAGGCAGAGTTCCTGAAACCGACCGAGGCCCAGTTCGACCACATGGACAGGGACGAGAACGGTGTCCTCGACCAGGCCGAGGTCAAGGCCTTCAACGAGGAAATGAGCCAGCGCATGCAACAGATGCAGCGCCAGATGCAGCAGCAGGGAATGCCACAGCGCCGGTGACCGGCAGCGCCTGGGTAGCGGCGACAGGAAACGCGCTAGGTCACTGCTTTTTGACGGGGATCAGCGTGAACTCGCGGTAATCGCTCTAGCATGATGCAGCGGTCCAGACAGCATGCGGGAGGGCACCATGGAGCTGTGGGCAGAACTTTTTTCCGACTGGGTTGGCATCCTGTCATTCGGCGTCATTGCCTTCATCATCCTGATGGCGCTTTTCTTCATCGTGTTCTTCATGGGCCGATCGGGCGACCCCAAGGCCTGACGCCGACGCACTCGACGTGAGTCTCGGTCAGCGGGGCCAGGTCCGGTCCCGACAGCCGCTCGCGTGTCCAACCTGTGGTCGGCCAGTCGATCGGGGAAGCCGGTGATCGACTCGGCCGCAATGGCGAGAACGCCCTTGCCGGGCCGCATTCTCGTAGATGCGATCTGCCCTTCGAACCCCGATCCATACCGGGCCATCGCGTGGCAGGCAGGTTGTTTCCATGGGCCCGGACGCGGCGCCCGTTGAGGAACGCCTTTCTCATCCGCGTCGACCCTGACGAATCTCTTCGCCCAATCGCAACGCCGAGGCCGACACGGCCCCGGTCACGCTCGGATCCTGGTGTTAACGGGTGCAACTCAAGATGCCATCAGCACGGGCATCCTGACGCACCAGCAGTGTGCGAGCCAGCGCCCGAAAACGGGCGCATGCCAATCAGTTGTAGCCGGGACTCGCCAGATGGTCTTTCACGCGGCTGTCTTCCTCGTCCTCATTGGCGAGGTACTTGCGGGCCACTCGCTTGTCGACAACCTCGTCGCGTGCGGCGCGCTTTATCCGCCGGGAGGCGGTCTTGATCTCTTCCCAACTGGCCGGAAGGCCATCATTTTCAAAGGACATCGTGTTTTCCTTGGAGCATCTCTCTATCGTTTACCGCCAACTGCCTGTTTTTGAGGCGTTTTATTTCTCTCAACAGGGCCCTGATCCAACTGACGTCGCATCGGGTCGATGCCTTGCGTCAAGTCCCGTGCCGAGGGTGACGTCCAGTTGTAGCAAATCTGCCACTAGACCCTGGATTGCGACGCTTCATGTGTTGGATCGGCTGGTCGACACCGAACTTTAATGTCGATATCACTGGCCCTATCAGAATCTTAGCCGCGAATCGCCAGCTCTGCTAGTGGTTTTCCCTAATCCATCGAAAATGTCGCACCAACGGTGGCATTTTTGCGACAAAGCGACCGGATCCACCTGGGAATCGTGTTCCTGAAAAGGCCGCTGCCAGGCGACTGCACAGCGGTCTCGCCCGCTGGCGAGTTCCAGCTCGTCTCTCGGAACAATCACCGGTTTTCACGGCCCTACCGGAAGCTGCTTCGCACACCGATCTCT
>JASFVZ010000148.1:0-5854 GCA_050049565.1 Chromatiaceae bacterium
TCTTGAAAAGGGCATGCCATTCCCTGCGAACTGCGCCTTGCCCACGTTGCTTGTGCCGCGGCTGAGCGTTACAGAATTAACCGCATGGCCCACTAGTTAGCCCATGTCAGGCGCGAATGTCACAGAAACCTTCCAAAACACTGACTCAGGTCATAAGCTTGAAACAATTGCCTGGGGTACAAGCGCAGTAGATAACGCGGGCGGCATGCTGGCAGTCTTGCCCGAAAGCCCACCACGGGACGAGGCCTGATGACCGTATGGTATCCACCGCATTGATCACGCCGATACATACCCGAGTGCCGGGTCGGGCGCGACTGGAGGTGCAGGGCCTCTACCACTCGGCCGCGCTGAAGCGACGGCTTGAGAGCGCGCTGACGGCAGCACCCGAAATACGGCAGATCGAGGCAAATACCCGTACCGGGAGGGTCCTGGTCGTTTTCGATGCCGAGGTGGCGCTGGCGGCTGTCTGCGCACTGATCGAGGCGCAGCTGCAGGCGCCCGGGCGTCGTTCGCTACCGAATCGGACACTGGGACGGCGATCCCCGATCCGGCGATTCGATGTGGCGCCGGTCCTGCAGGGACTGGCCGCCGCGCTGAGAACGCTGCCGTCGGTACTGCAATCCCGGCCTGTCCTGGGGGCGACATCCGCCACTGCGGCAGCAGCGGCGGTCGATGACCCCGTCGCCCAGGCAATCCATCCCTGGCATCTGATGAAGCTCGAGGCAGTGCTCGAGGGCCTCGAGGCGGTTGCCGTCGGACTCTCGCAGGCCGAGGCCCAGGAGCGCCTGAGGCGCTATGGTGAGAACGCGCTCAGGGCCGCCGAGCGACGCTCGGATCTCGCGATCTTCCTCGAACAATTCAATAGCCTGCCAGTCTGGCTGCTCGGGGTATCGGCGGCCATCTCGGCGGCTACCGGCGGTGCTGCCGATGCGGCGGTCATCCTTGGCGTCGTGCTGATCAATGCGGCGATCGGCTTCGTGACCGAGCGCCAGGCCGAGATCACGATCACCTCTTTGGCCAAGTCCGGTGTGACGACCGTCAATGTTCTGCGGGCCGGCGAGACCTACCCGGTCGCGGTCACCGAGGTGGTGCCAGGCGACGTCCTGGTCCTCGCCCCGGGGACCTACATCGCGGCCGATATCCGACTTCTGAAATCGCACAACCTCAGTGTCGACGAGTCCGCCCTGACCGGCGAGAGCCTCCCGGTCGCCAAAGACCACGATTTCCTGTCCGCACAGGACACGGCGTTGGCCGATCGCAAGAACATGGCCTTCATGGGCACCCACGTGACCGGCGGGAGTGGACGAGGCGTCGTCGTCGCCACCGCTGAGGCGACGGAGCTCGGCCAGATCCAGACCATGGTCAGCGAGGCCGAGGCCCCGGAGACGCCGATGGAGCGGCAGCTCGATTCCATGGGCACGCAACTGGCCCTGCTCAGCGGCGGGGTCTGTGCGGGTGTCTTTGCCGTCGGGCTGCTCCGTGGCTACGGCTGGATGGAGATGCTGAAGAGTTCGGTATCGCTGGCGGTCGCAGCGGTGCCCGAGGGCCTGCCGGCGGTCGCGACGACCACGCTCGCGATGGGCATCAGCAACATGCGTAAGCAGAACGTCTCGGTCCGCCACCTGGATGCAGTCGAGAGCCTCGGTTCGGTCCAGGTGTTCTGCATGGACAAGACCGGCACGCTGACGCTGAACCGGATGGCTGTCGTGGCTGTGTACGCAGGCGAGCAGGCCTATCGCGTCAGTGCCGAGCAGATCACGGCCGACGGGACAACCATCGATCCGCTGCAGCGCAGTGAGCTGGTCAAGCTGATGCAGGTCGTCACGCTCTGTAGCGAGAGCGAGTTGGTGGGCGCGCCTGGCGAGATCGCGTTGGACGGCTCCCCGACCGAAAATGCGCTGGTCATGATGGCGATCCATGCCGGTATCGATGTGTCCACGCTGCGTGCCGAACACCCCACCCTGCGGACCCGTTACCGGGCCGAGGGACGTCCGTACATGTGCACGCTGCATCCGTACAAAAACGGTAAGTTCCTGCTGGCGGTCAAGGGTAGCCCGGATGAGCTGCTCGGGCTGTGCGAATACCAGGTCCGTGACGGTCGCAAGGTACGCCTGAGCCGCCAGGCCCGCACGGCGATCAGCGCCGAGAACACCCGGATGGCGGGCGACGCGCTGCGCGTGCTGGGTGTGGCCTATCTGGAAGTCGACGACTCACAGATGCCCCGCAGCCTCGGCAAGCTGGTCTGGTTGGGACTGGCGGGTATGGCCGATCCAATGCGCCCGGGCATGGATGAACTGATCGCGCACTATCATCGAGCGGGCATCGAGACGATCATGATCACCGGCGATCAAAGCGGCACCGCTGCAGCGATCGGACGCCAGCTCGGCCTCAGCGGTGACAAGCCGCTCAAGGTGCTGGAGTCGAGTGCGCTGGAGGACCTGGATCCGCAGCTGCTCGCCGGTCTGGTCAAGGATGTCCATGTCTTCGCCCGCGTCAGCCCCGCGCACAAGCTGCAGATCGTCCAGGCATTGCAGGCTGCCGGCCTGGTGGTCGCGATGACCGGTGACGGAATCAACGATGGTCCCGCCCTGAAGGCCGCCGACGTTGGCGTGGCGATGGGTGGCGGTGGCACGAATGTCGCGCGCGACGTCTCTGACGTCGTCCTCGAGGACGACAATCTGCACACGATGACGGCGGCAATCAGTCAGGGACGGACGATCTACAACAACATCCGCAAGATGATCCATTTCATGGTCTCGACCAATCTGACCGAGATCGAGGTGATGCTCGCCGGCATTGCGTTGAATCTCGGCCAGCCGATGAATCCGATGCAGCTGCTATGGATCAATCTGGTGACCGACATCTTTCCCGGCCTCGCGCTGTCGTTGGAACCGGCGGAGCCGGATATCATGTACCGAACCCCGCGGGACCCGGACGAGAAGATCATCGAGAACGAGGATCTGCGACGCATGGTGTTCGAGTCGGGAATTATCGGGGTTGGCACCATGGCGGCCTATCTCTATGGCCTGAAGCGGTATGGCGATCCCGTGACAGCGAGCACGATGGCGTTCAACTCCCTGACCTTGAACGAACTGGCCCATGCGCTCAGTTCGCGGTCGAAGTATCGCAACGTATTTGGCGGCCAGGAGCTCACGCCCAATCCGCACCTGGTCAAGGCGATTGGCGGCATGGCGGCCCTTCAGGCGGTCGTCAGCATCGTACCCGCGGCGCGGCGTGTACTGGGCACCGCGCCACTGGGACTTTCCGATCTGCTGGTGCTCGGTGGAAGCGTGCTGCTGCCGCTCGTCGTCAATGAGATGACGAAGCCGGAGGCCCCCACCGAGGAAGAGGAGAGCCGTGATCCGGATATTGACCAGGCCGTTACGGAGGGCGCGACATGAGCGATGACTTTGTCTTTACCTCGGAATCAATGACCGCGGGCCATCCCGACAAGCTCTGCGACCAGGTCAGTGACGCGATCGTTGACCATTATCTGATGCAGGACCCGAACGCGCGCATCGTTGCCGAGAGCGTTGTGGCTAGCGGCGTGATGTTCATTTCGACCCATTTCGCGTCCCCGGTGACGCTCGACATCACGGATATTGCGCGACAGGTGGTGCGCGAGATCGGCTATCCGAAAGACATCTTCGATGCCGATGCGTGCACGATAATGACCAGCTTCTCCGATCACACGGCGACCGACTATGTCGCGCTGGATTTCGACAAGCTGACCGAGGAGTACTTGGACCGGCTGGTCAGCAAGCACCAGGTGACCGTGTTCGGCTATGCGTGCACCCAGACGCCGGACCTGATGCCGCTGCCGATCTGGCTGGCGCACAAACTGGCCGCGAAGCTGGACTCGAAGGAGGTCAAGAAGGCACTGCCGTATCTGCTCCCGGACGCAAAGGCCCAGGTCGGCGTCGAGTACCACGATTGCAAGCCGACACGGGTCCACAGCATCACGCTCGTCGCCAGCCAGTCGGATCCAGACATCGGTGTCGAGCAGCTCCGCTCGGATCTCCTTGAGGAGGCCATCGAGCCGGTGTTCAAGAAGGTCGATTGGGCGCTCGACGGCGATTCGAAGATCTCGGTCAATCCCGAAGGCCTATTGATCGGTGGTGGCCCGTCGGCTCATTCGGGCCTGACCGGACGCAAGACCGGGGTCGACAGTTACGGCGAATTCTCGCGCCACAATGGGGCCGCGTTGAGCGGGAAGGATCCGCTGCGGATCGATCGGGTCGGGGCATATGCGGCGCGCTACGTCGCGAAGAATCTGGTTGCCGCTGGTCTGGCTGAGGAGTGTGAGGTAGTGCTCAGCTACGCGGTGGGCGTCGCCGGGCCGGTCAGCGTGCGGGTCCGGACCTTCGGTACCGGTAAGCTGGCCGGAAGCGAGCTGGTGTCGCTGCTCAACGAGCACTTTGACCTGCGCCTGGGTGCGATTGTGCGCGACTTCGGGCTGACCCGGTTGCCGAGCAAGGAAGCGGGGTTCTACCAGAGGCTTGCGTGCTACGGGCACATGGGCCGGAAAGATATCAAGGCCCCATGGGAGGCGACGGACCGGGCAGCCCGACTCACCTGATTACCCGGCCGATGGGGATCAGGGTGCCTTGAAGAAACGCTGCTCGATCCCCCGAATCAGGATGCCGCTGGCCAGCGAAAAGGCCCCGGTGACGGCGGCGATCTTTGCCAACTCCTCCGGGGGAGGCAGTCTGAGACGGAACTTGCCGTCGGCCCGGCTCATTCCCATGTTGTAGTGGATGATCGCCTCGGTCATGAAGACGCCGAAGGTGATACCGGTAAACAGAAGCCCGCGCATCCTCGTCAACCCTCCCGTGTTGCCGTCTGTCTCGTAGAATAAGTCATGCCGCAGGCCCGGCGCCAGCGGCACGGTCGGTGCGCCGCTTCCAGGTCAGCGTCGCTTCGCAACGGCCTTCTTCTTCGTTGTCGACGTCTTGGCCGCCCGCTTTTTCGCCGCTGCGGCCTTCTTCTTGGGAGCGGCCTTCTTCTTCCGCGCGGCCTGCTTCTTGGTGGTTGCCTTCTTCTTCAGCGCAACCTTCTTCTTGGCAGCGGCCTTTTTCTTGGACGCGGCCTTCTTCTTCGACCCAGCTTTCTTCTTGGACCCTGTCTTCTTCTTTGCCGAGGCCTTCTTCTTGGATATGGTCTCGACCGATTTCGACTCGGCTGCGACTTTGCCACGAAGCTGATCGAGCTTACCGCTGACCGCGTCGACGACCTCGTTGCCGATCTCCTCGATCTCGCTGACCAGCCCTTTCAGCCGCTGTGCGACATGTGTCTCGGCAACGGTCTTGGCGGTCGCGGCGATCTTCTCCGTGACTGTGCCAAGCCCGTCCTTGACCTCTCCGAGCACCAGCTCCCCGGCCTTCTCGACCTCGTTGGCTACCGAGCTGGCGGTGGTCTTGACGGTTCCGGCGAGGCTGCGCTTCGCGGCCGCCGATTTCTTTTTTGCTGTCTTCTTTGCCATCACTACTCCCCTTGGTCGTCAATGCCCTGACTTAAATATAGGCCGTCGTGTCGCAGGGGCAATCACTGAAGCTTAGACGCCTTGATCACAGCGGTCGGTTGGGGGCCATCAATCAACCCTATGCCATGCTGCGAAGTGTTCGCGCGACAGGCCACGCAGCATCCTGCGTCACCGGCTGTCTGGCCTGCTTATTGGTTTCGATGATCGCTGGGGCGGTGAACAGCACGGCCGTTCACCCGACGAACCGGCCCTCTTTGAGACGCTGCGCCTCCATCAACTCCAGCTCTCGTGAGCCCGAGACGACAATCTGCGGATCGGGGACGAAATCGAGTTCCGGATTGAGTCGCTGATACGGCACCGCGTTCAAGATCA
>JASFVZ010000149.1:0-5824 GCA_050049565.1 Chromatiaceae bacterium
ACCGGTCTCCAGCGTCTGCCCGATACAGCCGGCGAGACACCGCATCTCCGTGTCGGCATCCCAGTAGAAGGCGGGCAGCGGTTGGTCGGCAGCAAGCCCGTTGCGCTCGAGATAACCCGGACCCTCGGTCCAGTAGATCCCGCGAACATACTCGCGCCAGCCGAGCACCTGACGCACGAAGCCCTCGACGGACTGCAGCGGCGCATCCCCGGCCTCGTGAGCGGCGACGGCCGCATCGATCACCTCGCGCGGCCGCAGCAGCTTGGTATTCAGTGCTGCGGATATCAGGGAATGGTAGAGGTAGGGCTCGCCGTCCCACATCGCGTCCTGATAGGGGCCGAACGCCGCAAGGCGGTGGGTGATGAAGTCATCGAGGGCCTGCAAGGCATCCTCGCGGGTCACCGGCCAGCTGAAATCATCGAGGTGCCCGGGGTTGTCGGGGAAGTGGCGTTCGACGGCATCGAGCACCGCCGCGGTCAGGTCGTCGGCGGCGAACCCGAACGGCTCGGGCAGCAGACCGGGGCCTTTGCGTCCAAACGACTTGCGGTTCTGCTGGTCGAGATTCCATTTGCCCCCGACCGGCTTGTCGTCGCGTATCAGCACGTCGTGCCTTCGGCGCATCCAGCGATAGAAATGCTCCATCACCAGTGTCTTGCGTGACGAACGCCAGTGCTCGAAATCGGCAGTGCTGCAGAGGAAGGTCTGATCGGGCCGGATCTCCAGCTCGATACCGGCCTGGTCGGTCACTGCTCGCAGCTCGGCCAGGACGCCGTATTCGCCCGGTTCGATCACGACCAGGCGCTGTGGCGTCAACTCCTGCAGCAGGTGCCGTATGCCGCTGGTGAAACTCTCGGCGGCCGGGTGATCAAGGTCGAGGTAGGTGACCGGATAGCCCTGGTCGCGCAGCCAGCCGGCATGGTGGCGCATGGCGGCGAGAAACAGCGCGGTGCGCGCCTTGTGTGAGCGGATGCGCGTCGACTCGCGGCGTGCCTCGATCATCAGCACCCGGTCACGCGCATGGTCGAACGCGTCGAGTGCCGCGCTCTCGCGATCCAGCTGATCGCCGAGCACCAGGACCAGGTGGCGGCAGTTCATGACCGTGGCTGGCGACCGTTGCGACGGCAGCGCTCGGAGCAGTAGCGCACCTCTTCCCAGCAGTCGCGCCAGCGTTTGCGCCAGGCGAACGGGCGCTGGCAGCCGGCGCAGACCTTGGTCGGCAGGTGCGATTTTCTATGCGCCATCGTCGAACAGGTCGGCCTGCAGGCGACGCTGCCGGTCGGCGGTCGCGGTGCGCCGTCGGCTGCCGTGTCGCTGGTAGATCGATCGGCTCTCGCGCCGGGCCTCGCCCTGCCGGCGTGCCTCGGTGATCCGCTGGCGGGCCAGGCGCGCCGCCTGCTCATGATCGACCAGGGGGGCCGGGTAGTGGGTGTCGATTACGCAGCCACTGCGGTGTTGTACCGGCATCGGCATCTTCCAGGGGGCATGCAGCCAATCGTCCGGGACCCCGGCGAGCTCGGGGACCCAGGTGCGGATGAAGGTGCCTTGCGGGTCCTGGTCGCGCGACTGCTTGACCGGGTTGTAGATGCGCAGGGTGTTGATGCCGGTCGTTCCCGACTGCATCTGGACCTGCGACCAGTGGATCCCGGGCTCGTAGTCGACGAACTGCCGCGCCAGATGCAGCCCGGTCGGTCGCCAGGGCAGCCACAGCTGGTAGCTCGCGACGGACATCAGCATTGCCCGCATGCGAAAGTTGATCCAGCCGGTGTGGCGCAGGTAGCGCATGCAGGCATCGACGAACGGCCAGCCGGTCTGGCCTGCGCTCCAGGCCGCCAGCTTTACCGGGTCCGGCGTCTCGGGGCGCAACCGCGCCGTGGCGCGCTGCAGGTTGTCGAACTCGATGCGCGGCTCGCTCTCGAGCTTCTGGATGAAATGGCAGTGCCAGTGCAGCCGACCCTCGAAGGCCGCGAGCGCACGTGACCAGCTGCCGCGATCCTGCCGGAGCGCCTGGCGGACCCGGTCCTGGCGGCGCCGGGTGACCTGCACGACCTCGCGCTGCGATAGCGCCCCGTAGGCCAGGTGGGCGCTGAGTCGCGAGCAGGCGACAGCGGCGCTGCGCGGGCTCGACATCTCACGGTGGTAATTGGCGCCGCGGACCTGGAGAAAACTCACCAGTGCCTGTTCGGCGCTGCGGCGACCGCCGATCTGGCGGCCCGGGCAGTCGTCGATCGCGAGCCGGCCCGGGCGGTCCGGCAGGGTGCCGGGATCGACTGACTGTAGTCTGATCAGGCGGGGCGGACGCGACACCGGCGCACGCATCAGTTTTTCCCATTGGCGCGACCAGCGATCGCGGTCGACGCGGCCGCGCACGACGCCATGCTGTCGCACCTCGTGCCAGGGGATGGCGCGGTCGGTCAGCAGTGCGCGTACGCGCCGGTCGCGGCCAAAGGTCCAGGCGTTGCCGGTCTCCTGGTGGGACCAGACCGCCTGGATCGGGTGCTGCTCGATGAGACGCCGCAGAACCGCCACGCTGTCGCCCTGGCGGACGACCAGCGGCTGCCCGAGACCGGCCAGGTCGCTGCGCAGTTCTTCGAGTGTCTCGCGCAGAAAGGCCCAGTGGCGGCCGGCGGCGTCCGGCTGTTCCCAGTATTCCGGTTCGACGATGTAGAGCGGCAGCACCGGGCCGCGGGCAGCGGCGGCTGCCAGGGCCTCGTTGTCGTGTGTCCGCAGGTCGCGCTTGAACCAGACCAGCTGCATCCCGGCGGTCAACCGACGGCGTCGAGATCCTGCAGCCGTGCCCCGGTGTAGGGCTCGACGATCTCCCGGACCGGTAGCGACGCCTTGAGGCGCGCCAGCAGCAGGTACAGTCCGCCGAGCTTGCGGTGCAGGAACAGGATGTCCATCGGCGGCAGCCGCGAGAAACGCTGCTGCAGCCGCATCTCGACGATCAGCTCGCTCATCTGCGGCGCCAGGGTCGAATCGGCAAATGCATAGTCGCCGTCGTGACGGGCCGGCTCGGTCGCGGTCCACAGCAGTTTGAGGATCAGCTCGCGGTAGCCCGGCGGATCGTTGTCACCGAGGTAGCCGAGACCGATCGCCGCATGCTCGATGGCATCATCGTCGCCTGCGATGCAGGCGCCGAGGAGCCTGCGCAGGTGCAGGACGTGGTTTTCGCTGTAGTCGCGGGTCGCGCCGAAGTCGAGCAGCTGGATGCGGCCGCTCTGCGGGTCGTAGAGATAGTTCGCGAAGTTGGGGTCGGTCTGGACCAGTCCCCAGTCGTAGACTTCGCGCAGCGAGAGATCGAGCAGGTCCGCGGCCACCCGGTTGCGGATCTCTTCGGGCTGTTCAGCGAGGCTATCGATCGGGCGGCCGTCGAGGAAGTCCATCGCGAGGACGTCGGCGGACGAGAGTTCTTCGACGACGTCGGGGACGACGAAGCGGTCATCGTTCCCGATTCGTGACCTGAAGCGCTTGATCGACTTGGCCTCGAAGCGGTAATCGGCCTCCAGATGCAGCTGTTCTTTGGCCTCGTCGAGGAACGGCTTGATATCCATGCCGTCCGGCGCGAGGTTGAACATCCGCAGCAGGGTGGCCACGTTGTCGACGTCACTGTCGATGCTGCGGCGGATGCCCGGATACTGCAGCTTGACGGCGATCCGGCGGCCGTCCTTCATGCGCGCCTCGTGCACCTGACCGATCGAGGCGGCGGCGACCGGAGTGAAGAAGAAGCGCTCGAACTGTGATTCCCAGCCGTTGCCCCAGCTCGTCTTGAGCGCGCCGGCGACCTGGCCGAGCGGCATCTGGTGGGCGTCCTCCCGCAGCCGGTCAAGCACCTGGCTGAGCTCTGGCGGTAACACGCTGCCGCTGTCCATCGAGAGCAGTTGTCCGACTTTCATCGCCGCGCCACGCATCTCGGACAGCCGGTCGGCCAGTCGCCGCGCGTTGGCAGGGGTCAGCAGCAGGTCGCCGATGTTCGGCCTTTGGCCGCGGGCAAGTTGGCGCGCTCCCTCGGAGACGACGCCGCCGGCAATGCCGCCGGCCAGTCGTCCCAGGATCGTCAGTCGGCCCAGTCGGGACGCGGTTACGCGGCGTTCTGATGCCATGATGCGGGCTCCTCGGTCGTATTCGAGAGATAACGCAGGCTCTCGGTATTGAAGGGTGTCGGGTCGATGCCAAGGCGAACCAGGTCGTCGGGCGCGCAGCGGTTCCCCTGCAGCAGCATCGTTATCTGGTCGCGCGTGATCGGGAAGCGCTCCCATCGACCGAACAAGGCGGCAGCGGTGCTGACGCCGATCGCGGGCACCGGCAGCATGGTCTTTTGCTTGCCGGTGGCCGCCGCGATGGTCTCGAGGATGCGGCGCCAGCTCAGCGGCTCCGGCCCGCCGAGGCGGTAGATCTGGCCGATGGTGTCGCTGTTCAGCAGGGCGGCGGCGAACGCGGCGGCAACGTCGCGCACATGCACCGGGGACAGTTCGAAGCGCCCGGCCTCGGCCGGGTTAAGGCCGGGGAAGAAAAGCGGGGCCGGGAGCGGCGCGTCGATGATGTCGCGCTTCAGTTGGCTGGCGAACTCCATCCGCCCGCGCGGGTCGCCGAACACGACCGATGGTCGAAAGATCGTCCAGTCGAGACCGCTCTCCTGCAGATGCTGCTCGGCGCGCAGCTTGGTCTGTTGGTAATCGGTGCTGTTGGCCTCGACGCCGTTGGCGCTCATAAGGATGAAGCGCCTGACCCCGAGCCGTGACGCGGCGTCGATCGCCTGCTTGGGGGCCTGCTCCTGCAGTGCCTGGAAGGTGACACCGCGACTGGGGACCTCGCGCAGTATGCCGATGTTGAATATCGCGGCGTCGGCGCCCTCGAGGACGCTTTCGATGGCGGCAGGGTCGGCGATGTCACCGGCGACGGTGGTGCAGCGATCGGCGTGGTTGACCCGGTCCTCGCTGCCAGGGCGGACCAGGACCACCGGCTGTAATCCGACCTCGACCAGTGCGTCGACCAGATAACTGCCGACGAATCCGGTTCCCCCAAAAAGCGCTACTTTCATTTCGAAATCCCCTCGTTGGTATCAGCCCTTGGCGTGACCGCACAGCGATCGCCGTCGCAACGCCGCCGCTCGAAGCGCCAGTCTGCAAAGCGCCGGTAAGCCCAGTCGAGCAATGGCAGCAGACGCGCCTTGGTGACCAGTAGCCCGGCTATTCGGTAGCCGCGCAGGTGCATCCAGACTTCGGCAAACCCATAGGCGCCGGTCACCCATGCCCCATCGGACCTCCGGACGTGGAAGCGTCGCATGGCCGTGTCCGGATCGATTCCATACAGCCATTGGAGGTTTGGCGTCTTGCTGATGTCGACCCACTGGATCTGGTCGGCACCGCGCACCCGGCGGTAGTGGTCGATCTCCCGGCTGCACAGGGGACAACCGCCGTCAAACAGCACCACGGGCAGAGGTGCGATGTCGGTCGTGGTCGCGGCTGTTGCAGGGGCGTTTTCGATCTGTTTGCGGCTCATGGTTATCAGCTCGTAGGCTTTCGACAGGCCAACATTAGGCGACGCGCGACGATTTGTCCAATTGTCGTACGGAAAAAAATGAGTCAAAGAGTGTACATTTCGCCGTGTCCTCTCGTTGGAGATGGGACAGCAGCCACGCAACGATTAACCCTGAAGTTAAGGAGAGAAGGCTATGAAAGGAGCGCGACGCAGCGTCCTGTTAACGGCAATGGTGCTTTCAATGGCAACCGGCGGCACCGTGTTCGCCGCTGGTGGGTACGGCATGGCGCCGTACGGAATGGGCTATGGGCCGGGCATGGGCTATGGCGGGCCGGCCATGGGCTAC
>JASFVZ010000150.1:0-5803 GCA_050049565.1 Chromatiaceae bacterium
GATGCCGAGTTCGGCGACCTGGCGTGACAGCACCAGGGTCGCATCGAGGTGCGCGAACGTGGTCGCCGGTGACGGGTCGGTCAGGTCGTCGGCCGGTACGTACACGGCCTGGAACGAGGTGATCGAGCCGCTCTTGGTCGAGGTAATCCGTTCCTGCAGCACACCCATCTCCTCGGCCAGCGTCGGCTGGTAACCGACCGCCGACGGCATGCGGCCGAGCAGCGCCGAGACCTCGGTACCCGCCAGGGTGTAGCGGTAGATGTTGTCGACGAACATCAGCACGTCGCGACCTTCGTCGCGGAAGTACTCGGCCATGGTCAGGCCGGTCAGGGCAACCCGCAGCCGGTTACCGGGCGGTTCGTTCATCTGGCCGTAGACCAGCGCGACCTTGTCGAGTACGCCGCCTTCCGTCATCTCGTGGTAGAAGTCGTTACCCTCGCGGGTCCGCTCACCGACACCGGCAAACACCGAGAAGCCGGAGTGCTCAACCGCGATGTTGCGGATCAGCTCCATCAGGG
This sequence comes from Chromatiaceae bacterium, assembly GCA_050049565.1. Taxonomy (GTDB): domain Bacteria; phylum Pseudomonadota; class Gammaproteobacteria; order Chromatiales; family Chromatiaceae; genus Thiosocius. The sequence goes on from JASFVZ010000150.1 coordinate 519, forward strand.
TGACCGTTTTGCCGACCCCGGCGCCGCCGAACAGGCCAACCTTGCCGCCTTTCTGGATCGGCATGATCAGATCGATGACCTTGATCCCGGTCTCCAGCACCTCGGTGGTCGATGACTGCTCATCCAGTTTCGGTGCAGTCCGATGGATCGGCATACGCTCGTCGGTGCCGATCGGACCGGCCTCGTCGATCGGATTACCCAGCACGTCCATGATCCGTCCCAGCGTCGCCTGGCCGACCGGCACCGCGATGGCGGTGCCGGTGTTGACCACGTCGACACCGCGCTGCAGGCCGTCGGTCGAACCCATGGCGATCGTGCGCGCAATGCCGTCACCGAGTTGCTGTTGCACCTCGAGAATCAAACCGACCGATTCGATCTTCAGTGCATCGTATACCTTCGGCATGTCGCCCCGCGGGAACTGCACGTCCACGACCGCGCCGATAATCTCTACGACTTTACCCGTGCTCATTGGCGTTTCCTCTTGGCTGCGCGCGGCAGCATCTCAATCATCAAAAATCTTAAGAATTCATGCGTCAGGTCGAAACGGCCGCGGCGCCGCCCACGATCTCGGAGATCTCCTGGGTGATGGCTGCCTGGCGGGCCTTGTTGTAGATCAGCTGCAACTCGTCGATCAGATCGCCGGCGTTATCGGAGGCGGACTTCATCGCCACCATGCGTGCAGACTGTTCGCAGGCGGCATTCTCGACCACCGCCTGGTAGACCAGGGATTCGACGTAGCGCGTCATCAGGCTGTCGAGCACGTCTTTCGCCTCGGGCTCGTACAGATAGTCCCAATGGTGTTTCAGCCTGTCGGCGTCTTCGCCTTCGACGAGCGGCACCAGCTGTTGGACCGTCGGGCGCTGCGTCATGGTGTTGACGAATTCGTTGTAAGCGATCCTGATTTCGTCGAGTTCGCCGTTGATATAGGCGTCGAGCATGACCTTGATCGTTCCGACCAGATCATCGATGTGCGGCGCGTCGCCGAGGTGGGTCGCCTGCGCGATCACCTTGCCACCGACGCGACGGAAGAAGCCGAGCGCCTTGGTACCGATCGTGCAGAACTCGAATTCGACGTCAGCGTCGCGCAGCGCGCGGATCTCGCGCACCATATTTCGAAACAGGTTGCTGTTCAGGCCGCCGCACAGCCCGCGGTCCGATGACACAATGATGAAGCCGACACGCTTGACCTCGCGCTTGCGCATGAAGGGATGGGTGTATTCAGGCGTTGCCAGCGCGACGTGCCCGATCACCTGGCGCATCTTCTGCGCGTAGGGCCGCGTCGCCTCCATACGGTCCTGCGCCTTGCGCATCTTCGACGCAGCGACCATCTCCATCGCGCTGGTGATCTTCTGCGTACTCTTGACCGATGCGATCTTAGTGCGGATTTCTTTGGCGCCTGCCATGTCTCTTCCCGTTCGTTGTCACTCGCTGAGCCGGCTGTTGCGCCGTGCTGTGGCCATGCGCCGGGCATGGCCAGGGGTTTGTGGCAGGCCGCTACCAGGTGCCGGTTTCCTTGTAGGCCTTCAAGGCCTCGTGAAACGCGCTCTCACGATCGTCGTTCCAGTCACCGTCGGCGTTGACCTGGGCGACGAGCTCCGACCGATTCTCGGCCATGTAGGCATGCAGCCCGGCCTCGAATGCGACGATCTTGTCGATACCGACATCGTCCAGATAACCCTCGTTGGCGGAAAACAGCGATATCGCCATATCCGAGATCGACAGCGGCGAGTACTGTGGCTGCTTCATCAATTCGGTAACCCGTTTGCCGCGCTCGAGCTGCTTGCGCGTCGTCTCGTCCAGGTCCGAGGCGAACTGCGAGAACGCCGCAAGTTCGCGGTACTGGGCCAGTGCGAGACGGACACCGCCGCCGAGTTTCTTGATGATCTTGGTCTGGGCCGCACCGCCGACCCGGGAGACCGACAGTCCGGCATTGATCGCCGGGCGCTGGCCGGCGGCAAACAGATCGGACTCGAGGAAGATCTGGCCGTCGGTTATCGATATCACGTTGGTCGGGACGAACGCCGAGACATCGCCCGCCTGGGTCTCGATGATCGGCAGGGCGGTCAGCGAACCGGTCTTGCCGGTGACCTCGCCGTTGGTGAATTTCTCGACGTAGTGCGCATTGACCCGCGAGGCACGCTCGAGCAGGCGCGAGTGCAGGTAGAAGACGTCACCCGGGTAGGCCTCGCGCCCCGGCGGACGCCGCAACAGCAGTGAAACCTGGCGGTAGGCCCAGGCCTGCTTGGTCAGGTCGTCGTAGATGATCAGCGCGTCTTCACCGCGGTCGCGAAAGTACTCGCCCATGGTGCAGCCGGCGTACGGCGCGATGTATTGCATGGCCGCCGACTCGGCCGCCGGCGCGGCGACGATCAGGGTGTGGTCCATCGCGTCGTTTTCCTCGAGCTTGCGCACCAGCGCCGCAATGGAGGAGTTCTTCTGACCGACCGCCACATAGATGCACTTAACACCCGTGCCCTTCTGGTTGATGATCGCGTCGATCGCGATCGCGGTCTTGCCGGTCTGGCGGTCGCCGATGATCAGTTCGCGCTGCCCCCGGCCGATCGGCACCATGGCGTCGATCGCCTTGATCCCGGTCTGCACGGGTTGATCGACCGATTGACGTTCGATGACGCCCGGTGCGATCTGCTCGATCGGTGCCGAATTCGTGGCGCTGATCTCGCCTTTGCCGTCGAGCGGCTGTCCCAGCGCATTGACCACCCGGCCGAGCAGCTCGGGGCCGGTCGGTACCTCGAGCACCCGGCCGGTACACTTCACCGCATCGCCTTCCGAGATGTGCTTGTAGTCGCCCAGCACCACCGCACCGACCGAGTCGCGCTCGAGGTTCAGCGCCAGGCCGAAGGTGTTACCCGGAAATTCGAGCATCTCGTAATACTGGGCATCAGCCAGGCCATGAATGCGCACGATGCCGTCGGTGACCGACACCACGGTACCTTCGTTGCGCGCTTCGGTGGTCAGATCGAACTTCTCGATCTTGGTCCTGATCAGTTCGCTGATCTCGGAGGGATTCAGTTGCATGGTTGCTTACCCGGGTTAGATTCCTAATTCATTCGCGAGCTGGCCCAGCTGGCCGGCCACGGTACCGTCGATCACAAGGTCCCCGGCGCGCACTTTCACGCCGCCGATCAGGTCGCGGTCCTCGGTGCTGGTCAATCTCACGTCGCGGCCCAGTTTCTTTTTCAGGGCGCTGGCCAGGGCCTGTTCCTGGGCCGGCTTGAGCGGGAAGGCGGTGGTGACCTGCACGTCGATGCTGCCCTGGAAATCGGCCTTTCGGGCCTCGAACAGCTCAGCGATCTCCGGTATCACCCGCAGCCGCCCGTTGGCGACCAGCAGGCGCACCAGATTCTGTCCTTCCTCGACGAGTCGACCGCCACCGACGTCCAGCATCAACTCGGTCATCTGTGATCGATCGAGCTTGGGACTGGCGATCAGACCGCTCAGCGCCGGATCACGGACAACGGTCGACAACAGCGCCAGCATGTCGGACCAGAGGTCGAGTTTGTCGGTCGCCACGGCACGATCGAAGACGGCCTCGGCATAAGGTCGCGCGATGGTAATTGCGTCTGCAGCCATCGTCGCGCCCTAGATCTGCTTCGCCACGGACTCGACGATGTCCTGGTGCGCGTCGGCGTCGATCTCCTTGCGCAGAATCTTTTCCGCACCCAGCACTGCAAGCTCAGCGACCTTCACTCGCAGTACTTCGCGCGCCCGCTTGGATTCCTGCTCGATCTCGGCACGCGCGGCAGCGAGTTGTCGCTGGCCCTCTTCCTTGGCCTTGTCGCGGGCTTCCTCGATCAGCAGCGCGGCCTGCTTTTCCGCTTTCGACCGGATGTCGGCAGCGGCCTGCTTGGCTTCGTGCAGCGTATCCTTGGCTCGGCGCTGAGCGAGTTCCTGCTCGTGCTGGCCACGCTCTGCGGCGGCCAACCCCTCGGCGATCTTTGCCTTGCGCTCGTCCATTGCCTTGGCCAACGGTGGCCAGACATACCGCATCGTGAACCAGACGAAAACGGCGAAGGCCAGCATCTGGCCAATCAGCGTCAGATTGATGTTCATTCCGTCACCCCGTATTGACGTTTACCCACCGGTAACCGGTGAGGCGTCAGCCGGCGAGCGCAAACAGCACGTACATGCTGATACCGACGGCGATCATCGGAACAGCATCGGTCAGGCCCATGACGATGAAGAACTGCGTACGCAGCATCGGGATCAGCTCAGGCTGGCGTGCGGCGGCTTCGAGAAAGCGGCCACCGAGTAGACCGATGCCGATAGCGGCGCCGACGGCACCCAGACCCATCATGAGTGCGGCCGCGAAGACCAGCAGTGCTTGTTCCATGGTTGTCTCCCGTGAGTGAACTAGAAATCAGTGATGTTCGGCGTGCGCCATGTCGAGGTACACGATCGTCAGCGTCATGAAGATGAACGCCTGCAGCGTGATGATCAGGATGTGGAAGATGGCCCAGCCGAGTTGCAACACGCCCCCGAACAGCGCGAGACCGAGCCCGGCGCTATACATGATCGCGATCAGGATGAAGATCATCTCACCGGCATACAGATTGCCGAAAAGACGCAGCGAGAGCGAAACGGGTTTTGCCAGCAGGTTTACACCTTCCAGGAACAGGTTGACGACCATGAAGAAGGGCTTCAGGAAAATGTTACTGGTCTGAAAGGGCATGCCGGTCAGTTCTCCGACGAAGCCGCCGACGCCCTTGATCTTGATGCTGTAGTAGACGATCAACACGAACACGCCCAGCGCCAGGCCGAAGGTGATGTTCGGATCGGTGGTTGGCACGATCTTCATGTACTCGATACCCAGCTGCATGGCCAGCCAGGGGACCAGATCGACCGGGACCAGGTCCATGAGGTTCATCAGCCAGACCCAGGCGAACACGGTCAGGGCCAACGGCGCGATCAGGTCGTTCTTGCCGGAGAACGAACCGCGGACGCTTTCGTTGACAAAATCCATCAGCAGCTCGACGAAGTTCTGCAGACCGGCCGGTACACCGGCAGTCGCCGACCGGGCCGCTTTGAGGCAGAGGTATCCGAACACCATGGCCAGGCCGATCGACCAGGCCATCGAATCGACGTGGATCGCCCAAAAACCCATTTGCGCGACCTCGTCCTTGGTCAGCGCGAAGCCCCAGTGGCCATCCGGAAACTGACCGAAAGTCAGATTCGTCAGGTGGTGCTTGATGTACTCGCCGGAGGTAAGTGCTTCAGATCCCGCCATCGCCTTGCGCTCGTCTGCTTCGGTGTCAGCCGTCCGACCG
>JASFVZ010000448.1:0-3069 GCA_050049565.1 Chromatiaceae bacterium
CGCGACCCGCATCAGGTCGAGGTGGGTGACGAAGGGCTTTGCGGGATGCCGTTGCAGGTCTTTCAACACCACCTTCTGCACATTGCCGTCCAGCTTGACCGTCAGGATATGTGAATAGAAGGCCTCGTGGTCGAGATGCTGGATCAACTCGTTGTGCGTGGTGGCGAACATTTCAGGGGCCTTGCCACCGCCGTAGATGATGCCGGGTACCATCCCTTCGCGACGCAGGCGGCGGCTCGCACCCTTCCCCTGCTCGCTGCGGGACACGGCATCGATTTCAAAATTCTCTTGCATGTCTCGTCTCGCTTCTCTGGTTGCATTACAGATCGGCGGGGCCCGCGACCAGGCTTGCCCGCCAACCATATCTTCCGGAGCTATGCGCTCCAGCGTCGGTCAGTCCACGAACAGTGAGCTGACAGATTCCTCGTTGTTGATCCGGCGAATCGACTCGGCCAGCAGGCCGGCAATCGACAACGGCCGGATCTTCGTACACGCCGCGGCGTCTTCACGCAGCGGGATCGTATTCGTCACCACGAGTTCGTCGAGTTGCGACGACTCGATATTGGTCACTGCGGCACCCGACAGCACCGCGTGCGAACAATAGGCGACCACTTTGGCCGCACCGTGCGATTTAAGCGCACTGGCCGCCTTGCACAGGGTGCCGGCGGTGTCGACCAGGTCATCGATCAGGATGCAGGTTCGCCCTTTGACATCCCCGATGATATTCATCACCTGCGCGACATTGGTCTTCGGTCGGCGCTTGTCGATGATCGCAAGGTCGGCGTCGTCGAGCCGCTTGGCCAAGGCCCGCGCCCGGACCACGCCCCCAACATCCGGCGATACGACCATCTGATTCGGATATTTCTGCCGCCAGATGTCGCCAAGCAGGATCGGCGAGGCGTACACATTGTCGACCGGGATATCGAAGAACCCCTGTATCTGGTCGGCGTGCAGATCCATCGTCAACACGCGGTCGGCGCCGGCCGTACCGATCATCTTGGCCGCGAGCCGCGCCGTAATCGGAACCCGCGCCGAGCGTGGACGCCGATCCTGCCGCGCGTACCCGAAGTAGGGGATGACTGCGGTCACGCGACGCACTGACGACCAGCGCAGCGCATCAATCATCACCAGGAGTTCGATCAGGTTGTCGTTGGTCGGTTCGCAGGTCGGCTGCACCACGAACACGTCGCGGCCACGCACGTTCTCCTGGATCTCGACCATCGATTCGCCGTCACTGAACTGCCCGACGGCGGCCTTGCCCAGCGGGATATCCAGGTAACCGACGATATCCGCAGTCAGCTGCGGATTCGCGTTGCCGGAGAAAACCATCATCCCGCTGGTCGACACCCTCGACTCCCATCGCTACCGCCGCCCTTCGGCGACCGGATCTCGCCGGCATGCCCACACCGGCGTCGAACCTTCACGGCGCTCGTCCTACCGCCTGACACCTTACGGTGCCCGCCGCTGCGCGGCGTCCAATATTATGGCTGGGGTGGGTGAGCACGACCGTTTGTCCAGTGGACAAACGCAGCGTGCGAACGACTCGCCATGGATGGCGAGGCTGGCACCTACCGCCAGGGATGGCTCAAAGCCATCGTTTTCAGCAACTTTGGTCGATCCTCAAACTATAGTCTCGACCTACCGCCTGACACCTTAAGGTGCCCGCCGCTGCGCGGCGTCCAAATTGTGGCTGGGGCGGTAGGATTCGAACCTACGAATGCCGGAGTCAAAGTCCGGTGCCTTAACCGCTTGGCCACGCCCCAATAACTCAATTTTCCGCCAGCGCGTCATGTAACGGCGACCGGTTTCGGCCTCGGACGATGAACGACCTGATTGATGCCGGGACAGCCCGCTGAAGCTCAACGGCCGCGTGGTCATCGTCGCATTCAGCAAACACGGTGCTTCCCGTGCCCGTCAGCTGTGCATTCAAGCCCCGGCCTGCCAACCAATCGAAGGCTTGCGCCACTTGCGGGTGCCTTTTTCGGACCACCTGGAGGCAATCGTTCGCTCGCTCGCCGGCGAGAAAGGCGCGTATTGTCTGTGGCGGAGAATTCCTTGTCAATTCCGGATCTTGGAAGACTTTCCCGGTATCGACATGGCAGTCGGGCAAGAGCAGAAGATAGACCGGTTCCGGTAGATCCAGATCGGTCAGCCGCTCGCCGATCCCTTCGGCCCACGCGGAGCGGCCGTGCAGAAAGATCGGCACATCCGCACCGAGTTCGAGTCCGATCTCAAGCAACGCCGCCGTATCGAGCCCACACCGCCACATCCGGTTCAACACCAGCAGCGTCGTGGCCGCGTCGGAACTGCCGCCACCGAGACCCGCCCCCATCGGAAGGTGCTTTTCCAGCCGGATGTCGACACCCTTCGATTGCGCGCCGCAACGGGTCTGCAACAGCCGCGCTGCACGCACCACGAGATCGATGTCTTCCGCCACCCCCGGAACCGTTGTCAACCGTCGGATCAGCCCGTCGGTACGCGGCGTAAAGGTCAGGTAATCGGCGATATCAATGAACTGGAAGACGCTCTGCAGCAGGTGATAGCCATCGTCACGCCGGCCGACGATACGCAGAGACAGATTGAGTTTTGCAGGCGCCGGCCAGGCGATCGGCCGTGCGATCACAAATCAACCTTCAACCGCTCTATGACGGCCCGGATCTTGTCACTGTCCGGGTTGTGGACCAGGGCTTCGCGCCAGACCGCGCGGGCGTCCCGGCGCTGCCCCTGGACCCAGAGCACCTCGCCCAGATGCGATGCGATCTCGTCATCATGTTCGCTCAGGTCAAGCGCCCGGCGCAGGTACTCGGCGGCTTTCGCGAGATCGCCCTGGCGGAACAGCACCCAGCCCATGCTGTCGAGGATCGCCGCACTGTCCGGTCGCAGCTTCAGTGCGCGGTCAACGTAGATAAAGGCCTCGTCGAGACGCTCGTTGCGTTCGGCAAGCGTGTAGCCCAGCGCATTCAGCGAGTCGACGTGGTCGGGATCCTCTTCGAGGATTGCCAGCAGTTCCCGCTCCATCGCCGCGAAGTCATCGTTTTCGAGCAGGAACAACGCACGGTTATATCGGAG
>JASFVZ010000151.1:0-5772 GCA_050049565.1 Chromatiaceae bacterium
AGCTCGCCTTCGAGCTGAGCCTGCTGCCCGAGGTCCTTGCGCAGCGATGCGGCGGCCGTGTCGTCCAGTTCGTCCGGGTTGAAATAGTCGACCATGAGTCAGTACCGGCTGTTGAAGGTAGCTTCGAGCTGGTCTTCCCAGTCGTTGGGCGTGTCCGGGTAGGGCGGTTTGACGTCGAAGCGCAGAAACATCTCACCGCCGTCGGCAGCTGCCCTGACGACCTTCTTGAGCTGGTCGAACGACTGGACGTCCTGGTTTGCGATCAGGACCTGGCTTAAATACAGCATGTCGGTCAGCCCTCCCTCGGGGCCGGAAGTCTCTGGTAGTACCGAGCGCGATAGAGGAGGCGTTTACGCGACGTGTCATCGCGGTCCCGGAAACCGTCGCGGCGGTGCAGGATGTTGTTGCTGATCACCCCCTCGCCGGCTTGCAGTCTGACCGGGAAGATGTGGTCGTCACCGCGCTTTAACAAGTCCAACAGGAATGCGGCGGCCTCACGCGTCTCGTCGTCGGCCTTCCAGATGATGTTGCGTTGCCGTGCCGAGTAGCGCATATGCAGACAACCGCTTGCGTCGACCGAAAAGACCGGCCCGGTGTGGTCGGGGCGTATCTGTTCGCCGTGCTCGACATTGCCTGGAATGGTAAAGGCGTCAGCGGCCATCAAGGCCTTAATCCAGCGCGGGTTTTGGTCGCGCAGGCGGATATAGGCGATCTCGTGATCCATCAGGGCGTTGGCGCCGCCTTCAGCCGCCGGTTGGACGCAGAACAGGAGCCAGGCCCGGACCTGCTGCCGCGAGCTGTTGTAGTAGCCGTCCGTGTGCCAGCCGAGCGGGCGGCTCGTGTAAGGGATGTAGGTGTGCTCGGTGGTGGTCGGTTTGACGGTGATCTCGGTCAGACCGCTGTCCTCCGCACAGAGATTCTGGTCCAGATCGAGCAGGCCGAGCTGCTTGCCGAGTGAGCGCAGGCCGTCTTCGATGGTGGCCGGTGCCAAGGAGGTCTTGAAAAGGGCGAAATTACGGCGCTGGACCGTGCTGAGGATCTGTCGATGCTCTTGCGGGCTCAGCGCATCCAGTCGATCGACTTCGATCGGTTCAGGTGCCCGGCTGTCGGCCAGTTTTCTGTCGCGCCAGGCGCGGTAGGCCTCCGTATCGTCAAGTTCGAACGGTGACTGTGGTAATGCCGACTGGGCAGCGGTCTGCATACCGACCCTCCGGTGTAAATATAAGTATATCGCTATAAATTAACACAAAATGTCGCCCCTGGCTTGCCTTGGGTACGCACAGGTCGTGGGTGACGATGCAGAATCGACCGAGACGGACGCGACAGTCGCCTGAAGCATCTGCCGGAGAGAGGCGGTACGCTCTCCGCCCGATACCGCAATTTGACGCAGATCAAATAACCCCTATCCCCAAAGGGATAGACGGCTACCCCGTCACTCCCCCAATGGTGGAGTGGGGCAAACCTCAATGCTCCCCTAATATTAGCCCCCGATGATAGGTCGGCTCACACAGCGGCCGGGCGCAGCGGGAAGTCGCTGCCGACGGCCACCACGCCACTATCTGCCAGGTGACCATCAAAAGCATGCCGGCAATCGAGGCGACGATTGACCGGCGGCGGAAATCCGCCTCACACACGAACGATTAGTCAGGAGAAACAACGACATGGCAATCGACCGGTACCCTACACCCATGATCGACCAGCTGGAAGACGGTCCCTGGCCGAGCTTTATCAGCGGGATCAAGCGTCTGCGTGACGAGCACCCGGATCAGCGTATCAACGAGGTGACCAACTCGCTGCTCGGCCAGCTCGAGCACTCGTACGAGACCCGCAAGGGCTACTGGAAAGGCGGCACGGTGTCGGTCTACGGCTACGGCGGTGGCATCATTCCGCGTTTCTCCGAGGTCGGTAAGGCATTCCCCGAGTCCAAGGAATTCCACACCCTCCGGGTACAGCCACCGGCTGGTAACCACTACTCCACCGACATGCTGCGCCAGCTGGCAGACAGCTGGGAGAAGTGGGGCTCCGGCCTGGTGACCTTCCATGGTCAGACCGGCAACATCATGTTCATCGGTACCACGACCGAGGGCACCCAGCACTTCTTCGACGAGATCAACGACTATGGTTGGGACCTCGGCGGGGCCGGCCCGTGCGTACGCACCGCCATGTCGTGTGTCGGCGCGGCGCGTTGCGAGATGTCCTGTGCCAACGAGCAGAAGGCGCACCGTCTGCTGGTCAACAACTTCACCGACGACGTGCACCGCCCGGCGCTGCCGTACAAGTTCAAGTTCAAGGTCTCGGGCTGCCCCAACGACTGCCAGAATGCCATCGAGCGCGCCGACTTCGCGGTGATCGGCACCTGGCGTGACGACATGAAGGTCAACCAGGACGAATGGAAGGCCTACGTCGGGCGCAAGGGCCGAGAGTACGTGATCGATAACATCATCACCCGCTGTCCGACCAACGCCCTGACCCTGAAGGATGACGATTCACTCGAGGTCAACAACAAGGACTGCGTGCGTTGCATGCACTGCCTCAACGTCGTGCCGAAAGCCCTGCACCCCGGCGACGACAAGGGTGTCACCATCCTGATCGGCGGTAAGCGCACGTTGAAGATCGGCGATCTGATGGGCACCGTCGTCGTCCCCTTCAAGAAGCTCGAGACCGAGGAAGACTGGGAGTCACTGGTCGAACTCGCCGAGGAGATCATCGACTTCTGGGCCGAGAACGCGCTGGAGCATGAGCGCTGCGGCGAGATGATCGAGCGCATCGGCCTGGTCAACTTCCTCGAGGGTATCGACGTCGATGTCGACCCGAACATGGTCAACCACCCGCGTGAATCGTCCTACGTCCGCATGGACGGCTGGGACGATGCGGCCGTCGAGTGGTTCGAGCGCCAGGCGGAAGCATCCTGACCCCCTGCGCTCGATAACCCAGTTTGACCTGCGAGCCGGCTGCAAGAGCCGCCGGCTCGCCAGGAAAGCTTTACGCGAATAGCCCCGCTTTTTGGAGGGAAAAAATGGCGAAAGAAATGCGCGAGCCGATCGAGACCGGCTGTCCGGATCCGTTCCAGTACATGCACCCCGTCATGCGCCGCAACTTCGGTATGTGGGCGTACCACGAGCACCCGCGCCCGGGTGTCCTGCTGCACGTTGCGAAGAACGGTGACAAGGTCTGGACCGTCCGTGTCGGCACCCAGCGGATTCTCGATGTCTTCACGCTGCGCAAGCTGTGTGACATCGGTGATCAGTACGGCGAAGGCTATGTGCACTTCACCATCCGTTCGAACATCGAATACATGGTGACCGACGAGGCCAAGGTCCAACCGCTGATCGATGCGATCGAGAAGGAAGGCTTCATCGTCGGTGGTACGCAGAACTCGGTCACGATGATCTCGCATACCCAGGGCTGGCTGCACTGTGACATCCCGGGTACCGATGCGTCGGGCGTCGTCAAATCGATGATGGACGAGCTGATCGATGAGTTCCGCAACGCCAACATGCCGAACCGAGTGCACCTGACGACCTCGTGCTGCCAGATCAACTGCGGCGGCCAGGGCGACATCGCGATCAACGTGCAGCACACCAAGCCGCCCAAGATCAACCACGACCTGGTCGCCAATGTCTGCGAGCGTCCGTCAGTCGTCGCGCGCTGCCCGGTCGCGGCCATCCGCCCGGCCATGGTCAACGGCAAGCCGTCGCTCGAAGTCGACGAGAAGAAGTGCATCTGCTGCGGTGCCTGTTTCCCGCCGTGCCCGCCGATGCAGATCAACGACGCAGAGCACACCAAGCTGGCCATCTGGGTCGGCGGCAACCACTCCAACGCCCGCGGCAAGCCGACCTTCCAGAAGCTCGTTGCGGCCGGCATCCCGAACAATCCGCCCCGCTGGCCCGAGGCGACGGCGATCGTCAAGCGCATCCTCAAGGCCTACAAGGAAGGCGCGCGCGATTGGGAGCGTATCAACGAGTGGATCGAGCGCATCGGCTGGCCGCGCTTCTTCGAAGAGGTCGAGCTGCCGTTCACCAAGTACCACATCGACAACTGGCGTGGTGCGCGCAAGAGCCTGAACTCTTCCACGTACATCCGCTTCTGATCGCGGACGGACGACGAGGTCATACGGAACGATGAAACTGGCAGTACAGGTAAACGAGGGTCCCTATCAGCACCAGGCGACCGACTCGGCCTACCACTTCACGAAGGCCGCGCTGGAAAAGGGCCACGAGGTCTTTCGGGTGTTCTTCTACCACGACGGGGTGTTGAACGGCACTCGACTGACGACACCGCCGCAGGACGACCGCAACATCGTCAACCGCTGGGTGGAACTCGCCGAGAAGTATGACCTCGACCTCGTCCTGTGCGTGGCCGCGGCTCAGCGTCGCGGGCTGGTCGACGAGGGTGAGGCGGAGCGCAACGGTAAAGACGCCACCAATATCGCGCCGCGCTTTCGGATCTCCGGTCTCGGTCAGCTGATCGAGGCCGCGATCCAGGCCGAAAAGCTGGTCGTGTTCGGCGACTGAGGGGAGAGAACGATGTCTGAGATCAAGAAATTCATGTATCTGAATCGTCGGGCCCCGTACGGAACCATCTATGCGTGGGAATCGCTCGAGGTGGTGCTGATCGGCGCTGCGTTCGACCAGGAAGTCAGCCTGATGTTCATGGATGACGGCGTCTACCAGCTGGTGAAGGGTAGCGATACCTCCGAGTCCGACATGAAGAACTTCATGCCGACGTACCGGACGCTCGGCGATTACGGCGTGCGGCACATGTATGTCGATAAGGCTTCGCTGGAGGCGCGTGGTCTGACCGCGGATGACCTGATCGAGGTCGCGTGGGAGGATTTCGAGACCGAAGAGGAGGTCGACAATATCGTCGAGCCGGTAGCTTCAGATCAGGTCGCAAAGCTGATCAGCGAATCCGACGTCGTATTCAGTTGAGGAAATCCAATGGCTGATCTGCATACTGTCAACAAGTCGCCGTTCGAAAAAGGCTCGCTCGAGACGGCAATCAAGTTCTCTTTGCCCGGATCGTCGATCCTGCTGATCGAAGACGCTGTCTATGGCGCCGCCAAAGGCACTTCCGCGGAAGCGATGGTCAAAGGGGCTATGGCCGACAAGAAGGTATACGCCCTGAAGTCTGATCTCATGGCCCGCGCGGTCAAAGAGGATCGTGTGATCGACGGTGTTGAGATCGTCGACTACGCCGGTTTCGTCGATCTGGTGGAAGCCAACGACAAGGTCCAGGCCTGGCTCTGAGCCCTGGTCAACACAGCAAACTCTTTAACGAGGATTAAACTATGCCTATCGAAGTGAATGGTAAGTCCCTGGAAACCGACGAAGAAGGTTACCTGGCGAACATCAACGAGTGGGAGCCTGGCGTTGCCGAGGTGATGGCCAAAGAAGACGAGCTCGAACTCACTGACGAGCATTGGGACATCATCAATTTTCTGCGTGATTACTACGAGGAATATCAAATTGCCCCGGCCGTCCGCGTACTGACCAAAGCCGTCGGCAAGAAGCTCGGCAAGGACAAAGGCAACAGCAAGTACCTGTATGGCCTGTTCCCGTATGGCCCTGGCAAGCAGGCCTGCCGTTACGCCGGTCTGCCGAAGCCGACCGGCTGCGTTTGACGCGCCAGTAGCAGCCGGGCAGGTCGTTCCGCGATCTGTCCGGCCACAGCAAATCGAAAGAGGGTTTCGGAAACATGTCGTTTCTGACGATCGCATTCGCCGCTCTATTCTATGCCGCGACAATCCTGCTCGTCGTCGGTCTGGCGCGC
>JASFVZ010000152.1:0-5760 GCA_050049565.1 Chromatiaceae bacterium
CATGCCCGAGCATTGCGCTCAGGCTTTCGACTCAGCCGAGGTCCTCGTCCCTTGCCGGCCAACAAGAGACATTCCCGGCTCGCTGAGATGGACTCTCAGAACGCTTCAATGCGATGGCCCGGCCAATGGCCGTAGACAGCTATTTGCGGTCATTCCCAAACCGATCTGCTGGACCGCCTGGATGGCCTACAGCACTGGGTCACCGAATTGGCGCTTCCACTCAACCGCGGACATGAGCCACAAAAAAATGATCGGCAGCGCTGACCGTTTTTGTGCAACTGATTTTTCTATCCAAGAAATCCACGTCAGGCCCAATCAGAAACTCACCCGTCATTCGGAGTTGTCTCGGCCGTTGCAGATGTAGCCTGGCTCGTCCCACCGTGCACCCACTCCCGAAGTCGCTGGAATACGACATACAGCATCGGGATCAGAAAAACGGCGATGGTCGATGCGGCCAACATGCCGCCGAAGACAGCGGTGCCCACGCCGCGCTGGCTGGCCTCGCCGGCACCGCTGGCGATGACCAGCGGGACGAGACCGAGGATGAAGGCGAAGCTGGTCATCAGCACGGCGCGTATACGCAGCCGGCCGGCGTTGGCGGCGGCCTCCTGGATCGACCGCCCCTGACGTCGCTCCTCCATGGCGAACTCCACGATCAGGATGGCGTTCTTGCTCGCGAGCCCTATCAGCACCACGATACCGACCTGCGCGTAGAGGTTGTTGGGCAGACCGCTAATCAAGAGCGCCAGCATGGCCCCGACGACACCGACGGTCACCGACAACAACACCGCCATTGGCATCGCCCAGGACTCGTAGAGTGCGACAAGGAACAGGTAGGCGAAAAGTACGGCAAGTCCAAGCACAATCGGCGTCTTGCCTCCCGCCTCCTTCTCCTGCAGGGCGGTGCCTGTCCACTCATAGGTGTATCCTGCCGGCAACGTCTTCGCACTTAGGTCCTCCATCGCCAGCAGGGCATCGCCAGAGGATTTGCCCGCGGCCGGGCTGCCCTGGATGGTGGTGCTCCTGTAGTTGTTATAGCGCTGGATCAACTGCGGCCCAAGGATCAGCTTGGGCTCCATGAAGGAACGGACGGGAACCATCTCCCCCTGGCTGTTGCGAACATGGATGCGGTAGACGTCATCGAAGCGCTTGCGATCTTGCTCCTCGCCCTGCACCTGAACCTGCCAGACTCGACCGAACTTGTTGAAGTCATTCACATAGTAGCCACCTAGTGTGGCCTGCATGGCAGTGAAGATGTCATTCACCGCCACCCCCAGGGTCTGCGCCTTCTCGCGGTCGATGTCGAGGAAGACCTGGGGATTATTGGTGGCCCAGGTGGAAAACACCCGGTTCAGGCTTGGGTCCTTGTTGGCGCCGAGGACCAGGGCGCGCATCGACGCCGCAAGTTCATCAGGCGCACGCCCCTGAAGGTCCTCCAACTGGTATTCGAAACCGCCGCCTGTCCCCAGCCCGATAATGGGTGGCAGGTTGAAGGGCATGACCCGGGCACTCGGTATAGCAGCGCCCTTGACCGCGAATCGGCCGATGACGGCCTGGACCTTGAGGTCCGGTGTGGTGCGTTCCTCGAAAGGCTTGAGGCGGCCGAGAATGAACACGCTGTTGGATTGCACCGTACCGTCGATGATGCTGTAGCCGGGCACGGCCAGCACATGAGCGATGGCCGGATCCGGCTTCAGGATCTCCTCGACCTGTTTGGCTACGGCCAGGGAACGGTTGACCGAGGCGCCTTGGGGCAACTGGACCTCGGCCATGAAGGCGCCCTGGTCCTCCTCGGGCAGGAAGCCGGTGGGCGTCGCATTGAACAGCCAGCCCGCGGCGAGGCCGGCCCCCGCGATCAGTACCAGTACCAGCAGCGAGATGCGAACAAGCCTTACAACGACGGCTGCGTAGCCATCGCGCACGCCGTCGATGCCGCGCATCACGTAGCCCATGAGACCGCGCTTCGGTCCGCCGTGCTTGAGCAGGACAGCGCAGAGCGCGGGCGACAGGGTGAGTGCATTGATGGCCGAGATCAGCATCGAGAAGGCCACCACGGCGGCGAACTGCTGGAACAGCTGACCGGTGATGCCCGGGATGAAGGCCACCGGCAGGAAAACCGACAGCAGCACCAGGGTGATGGCCAGGATGGGCCCGGTGATCTGGGTCATGGCCTTTTTGGCAGCCTCGCGAGGGGGCAGCCCTTCGGTCTCCATGATGTGTTCCACCGCCTCCACCACCACGATGGCGTCATCCACCACGATACCGATCGCGAGCACCACCGCGAGCAGGGAGATGGTATTGGCCGAGAAGCCGATCACGAGCAGAAAGGCGAAGGTCCCCACCAGGGCTACCGGGACCGCAATCAATGGAATCAGGGTGGCCCGCCAGCTGCCGAGGAACAGGAAAACCACGATGATGACCAGGGCGAAGGCCTCGAACAGCGTGTGGATAACTTTCTCGATACTGGCATTTACAAAGTCCGTGGTGTCGTAGACGATCGTATACGAAAGGTCGTCCGGGAAACGCTCCTTGAGTCCCTCCATGGCCTTCTTGATACCATTGGCCGTGGCCACCGCGTTCGCCCCCGGGGAGAGGTAGATCGCCATGGCGGCAGTGTCGCCGCCGTCCAGACGGCTGAACGAATCGCGCTGCTTGGAGCCGAGTTCCACCCGGCCGAGATCGCTGACCCGCACCGTGGAGCCGTCGGGATTGGCGCGCACAACGATATTTTCAAACTCCTTCACGTCGGACAGCCGGCCCTGGGTTTGCAGGGTGATCTGGAACTGCTGATCAGGTGTCATGGGCTGGGCCCCGATCCGCCCGACCGCGGCCTGGATGTTCTGGCTCTGGATGGCGGAGATCACGTCCGATGGCGTGAGCTCCAGGGCAGTCAGGCGATCCGAGGACAGCCAGATCCGCATGCTGTAGTCCAGCGGACCGAACAGGAATACCTCGCCCACCCCGGAAACCCGCGCCAGGGCGTCGACCACATTGATGGTGGCGTAGTTGCTCAGAAACAGGGCGTCATAGGCGCCCTTGGGCGAGGTCAGCGCCACCACCTGGAGCATGGCGGTGGACTTCTTCTTGACCGTCAGGCCCTGGCGTTTGACCTCATCCGGGAGCAGTGCCGTGGCCTGGTTGACCCGGTTCTGGACGTTGACCGTATTGATGTCCGGGTCCGTGCCCAGCGCGAAGGACACGTTGAGCGTATAGCTCCCGTCGTTGGCGCTGCTCGACTTCATATACAGCATCTTGTCGACGCCGTTGACCTTCGACTCTATGGGCTGGCCGACAGTGGACTCCACCACGGCCGCGGAGGCCCCCGGATAACTGGTGGTCACTGAGACCTGCGGTGGGACTATGTCGGGAAACTGGGCGACCGGGATCTGGGTGATGGCAATCAGTCCAGCGATGGTTATCACCACCGAGATGACGATGGATAACCGCGGACGGTCGATGAAAATGTCGGAGATCATTTGCCGCCGTCTCCCTCGACCGTCTCGGAGTCCTGTGGCGGCGTGGCATTCACCACCTGTCCGGGACGGACCTTCTGGACGCCCAAAGTGATCACCAGTTCACCTTCTTTCAGACCGCTGCTCACCACCGTGCCGGTACCTAGGCTGGCGCCCGTCTGGACACGGCGGATCTGGGCCTTTTTGTCCGCGTCAACGATCAGGACGAATACACCCTGCTGATCCGCCTGCAGGGCCGACTGCGGAATCACAATCGCCGACTCGGGCTCACCGGCCTGCACCGTGACACCGGCGTACTGGCCGTCCACCAGTATGCCGTCAGGGTTCGGGATTTGAGCGCGCAGGGTGACCGTGTCGGTGCCGGTGTCGGTGGTCACGTCGATGAAGTTGAGTCGGCCCGACTGATCGTAACGTGTTCCGTCGGGCAGGCTGACGAGCACCTCCATGTCCCTGGGGTCGCCGCCCTTGGCCTGGACCGCTCGCCTGTACTCGAGCAGCTGACGCTGAGTCAAAGGAAACTCTACATAGATCGGGTCTCCGCTGACGATCGTCGCCAGCGGGTCCGACGAGGGCCCGACCAGATTGCCGACCGTATACTCGGATAGCCCGATGCGTCCGGCAACCGGGGCAATCACCTTCGTATAGCCGAGGTCGAGCTCGGCCGCCACCAGGGCAGCCTTGGCCTGGGCGATGCTCGCGTGGGCGATGGCGGCGGCGGCTATGAGTTCGTCCACCTTCAACCGGGCAATGTTCTTGTTCTTCAACAATTCCCGGCCGCTGGCGAGCTGCGCGTCCGCATTCTTCGCGTCGGCCACCGCCTTGGCGACGTCCGCCTCGCGCTGCTGAACCACCGCCTGGTATTGGTCAGGCTCGATTACGAAGAGCTCTTCACCTATCTCGACCGTCTTGCCCTCGGTGAACTTCCGCTCCTTCAGGAATCCCTGCACCCGCGCCCGAAGTTCCACTTTGTCCACTGCCACCACCCGGCCGACAAACCGGGACTGATCTTCCACCGGCTTGGTCTCGGCGCGAACCGCCACCACCGAGGGCGGCGGCGCGGCGGCAACCTCGGCCGGCTGCCGATCCCCGCAAGCGACGAGCCCCAGCACGACGGGGATCAATAGCGCATGCAGATAACGCTGACTGGCGGCGAGGACCTCGCGAACGTCGGCCAGTGTGAGGTGCGGCAGGGTGAACGAGGATGGATTCATAGTGCTTCCTTTTGCGGTGAGAATTGCGGACCGCGGCTCCGGCCACAAACGGACGATCGAGAGATCCGACAGATTCGTCCGCATGCGGCCGGAGGTGTCTACGCTACCAGGACAGCGTCTTGACGGAGGGATCGAAGAGAATTCCTTTGACAAGATCGGGATTGCCCATCTTCACGCCTTCAATGAAGTCGCTCTCCGTCAAACCCGCCGCCTGCGAGCACGCCATGCAGGCGATAACGGTTCCGCCATCTTTCATGAAAGCCTTGAGCATGTCCTGGATTGATTGACCCTGCTCCTTCATGAGGCCGTGGACATGAGAGGGACGCTTCTTGTCCGCGAGTTAAATAGCGCGAACATTCAGCCAAATGGCGACGGGCTTGTGTCCCTGCTTGAGTACTTTTTCGTGAGCAAACAGAATGGCCTTGGCTGCGGCCCAAGTATCGTCCGTCGTCAGATTGACGAAGAGCCCGCCCTTGTTTTCGGCGCTTGCCGTTGAGAAAAAGCCACCGAGAAAGAGAACGAGAATGACAACGAGTATCGAGTTAGTCTTTTTCATGACACTTGCCTTGGCTTGTTGAACAACAATTGCATGTTCGCGCCGCCTCGCCCGCAAGAGCTTGATCGGCATCAATTGCCACCAAATGACCGGTGATTTTCACTTTGAGCGTGTCTGGAGGAGGAATGGCGATCGGAGGGTGATTACGAAAGTCCTTAACGTTGATCAGTGTAGAGCCAATTGACACCGAATCGGATCATCACGAAAGGTCGCCTTTGGGTCGGGAACAGCCGCTGGTACCAAGCCTGCTTTGACGTATCCGTATGCCCTCCATCAGGCAACGCTTAAGGACAGCTTCATGTTGAAAACGGTCTGACCTGTCGCGCCTCTGATCAAGCAGACATCGGGTCGACCTTCATCGATCCGCTTTCGGGCGCTCCCGGCCAAAAGCCGACCCAGGCGACTGTCGCCCGTCGCTCAGAACGTGAATATTTCACGATCACGGGTGGAATAATTCACGACCAATGCCCCTCGGAGGCACCTAGTATTTCTCGCAACAGGGATGAACGAACACAGGTGC
>JASFVZ010000153.1:0-5758 GCA_050049565.1 Chromatiaceae bacterium
GCTCGAGCTGACCGAGCAACCCGACACGGCGGCGGGGTAACCGCAGATGACGGATCCAGGGACGTCAGTGGTCACAGGCATAACCTCTGGCGCTGCAAGGAAAGCGACAAGAACTTGCTCCAGGGGCAGGGTTCGAAGCGACAACTCGACTACCGGAACAACGCCAATGCTGAACAAAAGAATCTCCATACTGATGGTAGCAGCCACATTAGCTGCCGGGTCCCTTGGTACCGCCGCCACTGCCGGACATGCCCATTACTCGAAAGCCGACAAACTGGAAAAGTTTGCCCAGATCCATGGCTTCGAACACCCGAGCATCGCCAACTCCGCGCAGCAGGCCAGCAAGCCCCGACTCGGCGTTGCAATCGCCGCGATCAGCCAGCCGGATCTCGACGCGATGTCGCTCGAATACGGCGTCAGGATCGATCGCGTTATGCCGGGCTCGATCGCGGCCAACGCCGGCCTGAAGTCCGGCGACGTGGTCACCGCGATCGGCGACCGCCCGGCCTATTCGCCGGAGCGAATGCAGCACCTGGTCGGCATCGCGGGCGACGAGACCACAGTCGCTCTGACCCGCGCTGGTCAAGCGCTGTCATTGCCGATCGACTTCGCGCCGGCGAAAGCGGGCGGCAAGCCGGTACTCGGCATCCGCATCCAGGACATGACGGCTGATCTGAAAGATGCCTTCGGCGCTGCGGGCAACGATGGCGTCTTGATTTCTCAGGTGACCGACGGATCGGCAGCCGACCGCGCCGGCTTGAAGGCCGGTGACGTCGTCATCGCCATTGATAACCGGGCCATTCAGCGGACCTCGGATGTACCAAGGGCCCTGGCTGGGCACGCACCGGGGGAAGAGGTCGAGGTCAAGATCCTGCGTGAGCGCGCCGAACAGGCGGTCACGGTCGCATTGGGCGAGGCGGCAACGGCCATGATGCATGACAGCGGCAAAGGGAAGCACGGCCACGGCCATTGGCACGGCTTCACGGACCATGGGCACCACGGCTATGGCCACCCCCATCACGGCTGGGGCAAGGGGCAGGGTTCGCGGCACGGTCAATATGCACCGTACCAGGGTAACAAGGCGCCACAACAACGGCCTTCCTGACCGAAAAAGCCAGCGTGCCCCGACACGTCGGGGTGCGCCGGTCTGACCAGGCCGGTACCGGCCTTCGATCCGGCCAACCCGCGCCCACGCCCGTCGGGCCCGTCTGCGGATTTTCAGGCCGCAGCGCGAATCAAGGGACGTATACCGCCGCCGGGCGGCTTGCCGACCCGGGCAGACGCATTCCGGTAATGACCTGCCTCCCGCCTACTCCGGTTGCCAGTGGGTCACGGCGGAGCAGCGCAGGCCAACCGTCTCGTCGACGGCTCACTGCTCAGGGAAAAAAGGGCTGATCGAGAAGTACAGGATCAAGCCCGCGACCAGGCTGTAGAGAATGACCTGGATCGGGTTTTCCAGCAGATTCTGCAGGAATGTTCTGTGCTGGCCGGCCTCGCGCAGTCTCTCGTATTCGGCGCGTTGTTCGCGAAACCGTTTTTCCTGATAGTCGTCCAGCAGCGCCTTGGCGCGGTCGTACTGCACCGCGTCCTTCAGCCAGATACCCGGCGCGGAGATACCCCAGGGACCCGCCTGAGTCTCGAAGAAATCGATCCGATGCGCTTTCAGCAGCTCGCGGATCTCGTGGATCTCGTCATCGGGCGCATGGCGCAGTTTGATCAGCAGTTTTGACATAACCCGCCGGGATTGTAGCGCCTGGCAAAGGCCGGCACTTCGTACAGGCGTCCCGGAGAAGGGGTCGGACCGGACGCTCCGACAACTTGCCGTCTCAGCGCTGCGCGTCGGCCACGACAGAGCGGATAAAGTCCTCGTGTAGCCCGATCCGCAGGTCGGCGACGACGCTCGACTCGATGACACGGTCGGCATTGACCAGGAAGGTCGCGCGCCGCACGCCAAGCCCAAAGGGCCCGTCGACGCCAAAGGCCCGCACCGCGCGTTTTTCCGGGTCGGCCAACAGGGTGAACGGCAGCCCGTAGCGGTCACGGAAACGCGCATGGCTGGCCGGGTCCTGCGGGCTGATGCCCAGCACACGCACACCGGATGTCGCGATGTCGGGGTGCATGTCGCGGATCGCACAGGCCTCCTTGGTGCAGCCCGGCGTGAAGTCCGCGGGATAGAAGTAGACCACCACCGGACCCTCAGCAACGGCTTCGGACAGGGATACCGGTCGACCATCCTGATCGGGCAGTGTGAAATCGGGGGCCTTGTCGCCAGGTTGTAGCATCGCTTTTCGCGGACCTTTGATCGCTTTCGCCGCATGCTAGCCCAATCGCGCCGGCTCTCGTTGCGGTTAATCCCGTGGGGCGCCTGGGGGTTGTGAGGGGCACGCGGCAAGAGTCCGGGCACGCAACCCAATCCCGTTCGGCGGCCGAGCATTGTGGCCGCCCCGATCTGGTAACGTCGGCAGTCCGTTATCCGATCGGTTACCTGATGCGTTCTGCGAACCCCACGAGCGATCGCGCCACCTCACGCAACCTGGGCACCCTGCTGCAGCTCGTCGGCTTTCTCAGCCCTTACCGGGGCCAGCTGGCGCTCGCCGCGTTTGCCCTGATCATCGCAGCCGGCAGTGTGCTGGCATTCGGCATCGTGATTCGTGAGGTGGTCGACCAGGGAATCGGCAGCGGTGAGGCGTCGGCGCTGAACCATTCGCTGCTGTTGTTTCTGCTGGTCGTGTCAATCATGGCCGTGTCGGTTGGCGCCCGCGTCTATCTGGTCAACTGGCTGGGCGAGCGTGTGGTCGCCGACGTGCGCACGGCGGTGTTCTCTCACGTGCTTTCCCTCGATGCCGGTTTCTTCGAGACCACCCGCATCGGCGAGGTGATTTCGCGCCTTACCACGGATACCACCCTGTTGCAGACCGTCGTCGGCTCAACCCTGGCGGTCAGCGTACGCAATCTGCTGCTGATCGTCGGGGGGATCGTGATGCTGCTGATCACCAGCCTGAAGCTGACGCTGCTGGTGCTTATCGGCGTGCCGCTGGTGGTGATACCGGTCTGGCTGTTGGGTTCCCGAGTGCGGCGGCTGTCGCGCATCAGCCAGGATCGGATCGCCGATGTCGCTGCGCGGGTCGACGAGGCGCTTTACGGGATACGCACGGTACAGGCGTTTCGGCATGAACCGGTCGACCGACGGGTCTATGGTGAGCAGGTCGAGGCGGCGTTCAGGGCTGCCACGGCACGGGCAAGGGTTAGCGGTACGCTCGCCGCCCTGGTGATGCTGTTGACCTTCGCGGCAGTCGGACTGGTGCTATGGCTCGGCGGACAAGATGTCCTGGCGGGTCGCATGACCGGCGGCGAGCTGTCGGCATTCGTGTTCTTCGCCGTCCTGGTGGCGGGTTCGGTGGGTGCCTTGAGCGAGGTGGCCGGTGAACTGATGCGCGCCGCCGGGGCGACCGAGCGGCTGCTGGCGTTGCTGGCGACCCGACCGACCGTGCAGGCGCCCCGGACGCCGCTCCCCCTACCCGAACCACCGATCGGTCGGGTGGCCTTCCGGGCGGTGTCCTTCAGCTACCCCTCGCGTCCGCAGCAGCCGGTACTGCGCCACTTCGACCTGCGCGTCGAGCCGGGCGAGACGGTCGCACTGGTCGGGCCATCGGGCGCAGGCAAGTCGACGTTGATGCAACTGCTGCTGCGGTTCTACGACCCGGAGGACGGCCGGATCGAGCTCGACGATGTCGATCTGCGCCGCGCCGATCCGGGTGAGGTCCGTCGGCGTTTGGCCGTCGTGCCACAGGAGCCGGTGATCTTCGGTGCCAGTGTCAGGGAGAACATTGCCTACGGTCTCGCCGATGTCGGCACCGCGGACATCGACGCGGTGGCCGCCGCGGCGCACGCCACCGAGTTCATCGAGCAGCTGCCCGATGGGCTGGATACCTATCTCGGTGAGCGCGGTGTCCGCCTGTCCGGTGGCCAGCGCCAGCGCATCGCCATCGCGCGGGCCCTGCTGCGGGATCCGGCCGTGCTTCTGCTGGATGAGGCGACCAGCGCATTGGACGCCCAAAGCGAAAAGGTCGTGCAGCTGGCCCTGGACAAACTCATGGCCGGACGTACCACCCTGGTGATCGCCCATCGCCTGGCGACCGTGCGCAAGGCCGACCGGATTGTGGTCATGGACGAGGGACGCATCGTGGCTGTCGGGCGGCACGACGAACTGGTTGCGTCCGGTGGGTTATACGCCAACCTGGCAGCCCTGCAGTTTCGCGATCTGCCGCTGGACGCGCACCACGGCCCCGCCGCCGAGGCAGCCGGTTGAATGGGCCCCGGCCGCTGCCGGCATCAGACCCGCATGGACTGACCTGGATGTTCCGGACCAACGGTCGGCGGCTCCTCTCCGCTACCCGGTCGCGCCTGCTTCAATGACTACCTCGAACATCTCGATGCCCCCTTCTCCGGACAAGGCCTCCTTGGGCATAGGGTTTCGGTGGGCGAGCTTGAAGTCCTCTGAACCCACCCAGGCCTCGAAGGCCTGCTTGTCGGTCCAGGTGGTCTGTACCAGATAGGGCGTGTCCGGCGTATCGGGCCGCAGCACCTGCATGTGCACAAAGCCCGGTTGCTTATCGATCTGACCGGCGCGCTCGCGAAAGCGCTGTTCGAACATCTCGACAAACCCGTCGGCGACCGGGACCCGGTTGGTTACGACGTACATTGTTGGAATCCCCTGGTGCGGTGAATGGGTTGCGCATTGTGACTGTCGGCCGGCGTCCTTCCAAGCCATAGTCACCGATAGTCATGGAATCACTCAATCCCCGGCTTCTGCATCTTTCGCCAGAGTGTCCTGCGATCGATGCCGATGATCCGGGCGCCCAGCGTCTTATTACCTCCCGCCTCCTGCAGGGCCCTCTGGATTGCCGCGCGATCGTCGACCAGCGGCGCATGCTTCGAGACCGGTTGCGGCCGCGCGGCGCAGTATGGCCACAAGGTGCCGGGCAGGCTTTCAGGCTGGACTACGCCCTCGATCGCGCAGATCAGGCCATGTTCGACCCTATCGGCCAACTCGCGAACACTGCCGGGCCACGGACAGTGCATCATGGGACGCATGGCCTCGCTGAGAATCGCACTGCCCGGGTATAGCCGCGTTCGGCCAGACGCAGCATGTTCGGGTCTTCCGACACCAAACCGCAGGCCGCTTTGTCCCCGATCACGGCGTCGAGCCGTTTTTTTGACCCGACCCAGTTGATGGCTCAAGCCATGCACGATCCGTGGTCTCGCGACAGATCCAGTCAAGGTAGCCGCACAACCTGTGCTGTTGAAGGAGCCCTGGTAATCCCCATGTGTCAGGTGTTAGACAAATAAAGGATCGGACATGCACGACATCTACTTCTGGACCGCCTTCTTTGGCGCACCCCTGTTCCTAGTGCTGGTAACCGCGTTTGTGTTCCGGCCGTCGGCCCGCGAGGATTATCGCGCCGCTAAGCAGGTCATCTTCACCAATGACGAAGTGAGGCGTCACGACTCCCGGTAACGACCTGCCGCCAGACCCATAGCCGTGCTCAGGCGGCCACTTTTTCGCAAGCAGTACCGCGGCCAGATCGCAATCGGGACACCCGCCCCACATCCGGCATCGAGAATCCTGGCCGAATCGGGCAGCAGTGACAGAGACCGACTGAGCCAGGCACGCTCCACCAGGGACTTCGGGCGCTCACAATCGAACC
Source organism: Chromatiaceae bacterium (assembly GCA_050049565.1). Taxonomy (GTDB): domain Bacteria; phylum Pseudomonadota; class Gammaproteobacteria; order Chromatiales; family Chromatiaceae; genus Thiosocius. The sequence goes on from JASFVZ010000153.1 coordinate 5,709, forward strand.
GCTCCGCATGCCGCTCGTAGACCTTGCGCGTAGCAATCGCCAGCGCAGGC
>JASFVZ010000154.1:0-5725 GCA_050049565.1 Chromatiaceae bacterium
AGTATTTCCGAGATGAACAGGCAATAACGATTGCTCATTCCGAAAATACCAAAGGGCAAGCCTGACTTTACTCGGATGAAATCACTCAGTCAGTTTTTGGCCGACAGTGCGCGAAACAGGCGCCGCCCCAGCGCATCCAGGCTTCGGTCTGCTCGGGGATCTCCAGAGCGTCGTCAACCTCGAAGCCCAGGTATTCGACGGTACTCTCCGGCTTAGTGTGCGCGAGCAGTAGCCGGACTGCTCGCAGGTCGTTCGTTCGACGATAAACCACGGTGGCTTTTGTGCGCCGCAATCAGTGAGTCCCGTACGCCATCGGGTTCCTACCGATCATCGTCACCCAACGTTTTGCATCCGGGAATACTGGCGGGTCGAGAGGTGGGCGAGCCGGGCACCCGGTCTGGAAACAGGTAGTCACCCGGATACAGGGAAGCCTGATCCACCCAGGCTTCGGCGGCATCGCGTATCTGCTCTGTGATCGCAAAGCGGACGGGCGGCTGCGTCTTGTGCTGCATTACCACAGGGCGCGAGAGACGGCATGGCGCCTATGTGTCACGTCGCTGCCTGTCAGCTGGACAAGGTCGCAGCCACGCAGCTCGCTATCGATGGCGGGGTTGAACGTGGCCAATTCTCGGATGCGGTGTTCGAGATCGAGTCGAATCCGGATCGCCCGGATTTCCTGAAGCTTGCATGGCGGTTCGGGGCCTGCCAGCTTGCCTTTGTTCCAGGGTTATCGATGTGCAGGAGATGTCGGTTCGTAGGTGGGCGGTAGCATCGCTGGCTCCCCCGATGTGATAGGGAATCAGCAGCATCGCCCGTCGGCCTGCTAACCGGCAGATGCGGCCGGAAGAGGCACGGGTTGCTGCGTAAGACTGGTGCCGTCACGCACCCAGGGGCAAGAGCGCAACACACTTCGACGGTTTATCGGATTCGCCCAAGCTCCCGGATGCGCGACGACCGGTAAGGAGATCGGCCGTGATGCTGATAACTGAAGGCCGCTTGAAATACGAACCTGCACTGCCCGCTTACGGGTGCTCCCGGCCAGTAGCAGTCCTTTCGCTCCAGCAGACTTATAGCCGGTGACAGTGGCCTATCGGTCACCGGTAGGCAAGGCGCTCACCTTGATCCATCGCGTACTCGAGGACGTCGATCCGCTCTCTCTGGCCAGAAGAGCCTTCACGATTTCTTTCGAGTTGCTGAATTCGCATTCGAGCCCAAGCCAGAGCACCGGTTTCTCCGGACTTGCTGCGCGACCGAAAGAACTCCAAGAGCTCTTCGACCATGTGATTGAAATCTTCGCTATTGCCAATCGCTGGATCGCTCAATGGGATTTTCTCAGTGCGAGATTCGTGCATCATTTCCGCTACATAAACAGCCATTGCTTTTCTTGTCTCTGCCATGTCCTTGAACGGGCCAACCAGCGCTCCTTCACGTGTGTGGAAGAACCACTGGCCGTTCTCTTGGCAGATTCGCTCGCTTCGAAACGGGATCTCCCCTTCCTCCCCACTGCGGTTTCGACGCTCATTTGAACGGCTACCTTCCGATTCCACGTCGACGTCCTTCCGGTCAACAATCGAGAGAGGCACCATGCCGTCAGGGTCATCGGCGATTGAGCGCGCACGCAGCCTGATTGCTTGTCTCAATAGCCTGGCCCCTTCCTTGAGCCCAAGGGCCGATAGCCGCCGCCCCACGCCAGATAGAATGGTCGCGTCGTGCGGATTCATTTTGGCGATCTGTCGATAGATCCCTATCGCCTCCTCAGAGGGTAGCAAGTGCTTTGCAAGGCGTGCCAGCTCAATTGCATCCTGTCCGTGGATACATTCAGTCACTGCAAGACGGCGCAGAGCGCTCAATCGGGCTCGGTTCTCGGCATGCTTCGAATACTCGCTCTGCCAATGATGAAGCATGCGTTGCCGCCAGGTCTTGTCCAACTGCTCGATGATTGAACCGAGTGCCTCACGCAACAGCGCTTCCGCTGCATTTTCTCCGCCAAGATTTGGTGGATCCAAACGTCTAGCGCCCAGTTCGGAAAGTCGCTCACTCAGCGTGGGTTTTGAGTCGTCGCCAGACGGAGTCTCATGCATCGCCTCAGCGATCCATTGGTTGCTGATCTCTTTCGTCAGCTGCTCACGCAACATGCGATCGAACATCGCTTGAGGGTGTGGAGGTTGCGCATCATGCTTTGTCGTCTCGGCGATTGCCGGCCAAAACATCTCGTCCAGATAGCGTCTCACCAAGGCATCGGCAGCGAGGAACTCGAGTACGTTATCAAGGCCAACGCTCCGATTCATCAAGCTATCGCGTTCGAGAACATTCCAACGGCGGGCGGGCTGGCTCCAGCTCTCGAACACTGAGAGAAAGAGGGAGTAAAGCGCTGCCATGATGCGCGCGCCGATAGTGTGTTGGATGCGATAGACCGCCTGGTATTGATGCGCGCAGTCGCTCTGAAGAACGGCAGCGCGCAATAGCCTGTCTTTCAATGTGTTGGGACGGCATAGAGTGTGTGCGACTCCGATTTTCGCCTGATCTTTTGTCAATGTCTGTAAGGTTGGCAGACCTAGCAGCAGAACTCGCCGATTGAACAGGGCGAAACCGTTGCGCGGCACACTCGTGAGTGCAATCTGGTGGGACTCGGTAACTATTACTTCATTCGGGTGCGAAACCGAGGTATCCACCTGGAGACGCATCAACCTGTCAAGGGGCAACCGCTCCTCCGCTGTAAGCGGCCGGCCCAATGGCAAGGGTATTTTCTGCCGCCATAAAAACACGGTCATCAAACCAGCGCCCACCATCACGCCAATCTGCGCTACCAAACCAAGCCAACCCGTCGCGCTAGGCGCAGAGCCAATGCTCCCCGCCAGATCGACGAGCAATGCCAGGGCGATAAGCGGAAAACCCAGACTGAGCGATTGTCCGAGGAGCGTGAACAGCGCCGTCAATAAGAGATAGAGCCTGGGATGGCAAATTGCCAGTGACTGCGGAGTCAACGACAGCTGTACCGAAGAATCATCGAGCCGTCGAGCTATCGTGCGCTCAAAAAAATTTCGCATGTCGAATGATGCCGCTACTGTAATCGTATCCGCCGCTTAACGCTTTTTTTTTAATAGCAACTTCCGCTGCGTTATCCAATGCTTACCCCAGTCAATAATGGCGGCCGTTTGACGAGGTGCTTGAGCAACTTGCGCGTCGTTTGTGGTTGGTAACAGGTGTCAGTGGTCTGCTGAAAACCACCCGGATGCTCGACGATGCAAAGCGTTCAGCGGAAGAAAAAGAGTATCGTTTGGAACCAACTAGCCCGAAATATCGAGCCCGAACTGATGCCCCCAAGGCGGACATGATCACCTCGCTCGGCCGGTGACGAGTCGGTTTCAGAAAAGGGCATAGCAGCAGCACCCATCGAAGGACCGCTCAGCGTCTTAGATGTAAGGTCAGCTTTGCTCGAAAGGAGCAGTCATACGCTGGCCCCGGTCGGAAGGACGGCTTGTTGCAGGCAGCGCGACTAACCAGAACGAAGAAGACCACCTCGACGGGTGGCCTCTTGATTGGTGCGGTGCGTCAGGCAGCAAGCAACACAGAGCCGCTGAAACCATCAGTGCTAGAAGCGTACTGCCGCCTAAACCGGTTTCCCTTAAACGCGCTGACAGTCGACCAGAAAATGTCGGCTTTCGGACTGCCGCGGGGAACCCGAGCGTTGGTCGATGGATCAATATAGACGCATGCGTGCGAGTTTTCACAACATGCCCAACATATGACACACACTCCCCGCACAAAGCGTTACGGGTTTTTGCGCTGGATCGGCTCACTCACACTGCTCGTTGGGCTTTTGTTGATCGGACCGGGCTTCGCGCTGTTGTTCGGCGACATCGATTTCGACACGCACTGGAGTGAGGCCAGTCTCGATAGCGCAGGCATAGCGCCTGACCCGCTGGATACGCCAGAAGCGGTGGTGCAGGTTTATGCGGCACGCGCTTACAACTGGCGGGGCGCCTTTGGCTCTCACAGTTGGATTTCGGTAAAACCTCAAGGCAGCCGACACTACACGGTCTATCAGTTGGTGGGTTGGCGGCTGCGATATTCCCCTTCAGCGATCAGCATCCGCAAAGGAGGGCCGGCGGATTTCTTCTGGTTCAACGCGAAGCCCAGGCTGCTGGTTGAGCATCGCGGTCGCACGGCACAGGCGATGATTCCACTGATAGAACAGGCGGTGAAAAGCTATCCGTATCCACATCAGTACCGAGTATGGCCAGGTCCCAACAGCAACACCTTCGTTGCCTGGGTCGCGCGCAAAGTGCCAGCTTTGCGCCTGGACCTGCCCGCGACGGCCATTGGTAAGGATTACCTCGCCAACGGCGACTGGCTGGCGGCCATGCCGAGTGGGACCGGATGGCAAGTCTCTCTCTACGGCCTGCTGGGTCTCGGAGTGGCCAAGGAGGAAGGCATCGAGTTCAATCTGCTGGGTCTTTCATTCGGCGTCGATGTCAATGACCTGGCACTTCGCGTCCCTGGCTGGGGCGCCATACCTGCGGCAAACTGATCGCACGATTCTCAATGCAGATCCCAGTCTCTCCGGACTCATCATTCTCGACGGCCTCGGAAGTCGTGCCGATCGGCTGACCGGAATCAACACCAAGCGGACGAGATACTTTTTCGAAAAATAGCGTCCTTCGAACTCGCAACAGCTGCCGTTCTTTCCGAAGGGATGCTTATGTATCCAGGCTCTCAAAGTGTGGGGTCTCCAAAAAGCCCCGGGCGATTTACTTGGTCGATAGGGGCAGAGGAACCATATGCTAACGAAGGGGTGCCTTTGACAATTCAATTTCCGTGTGGTAGCTCGACTTGCAGCGCCGGTACAGAAACGATATCGAATGACTAGCGACTACGAAATTGCGTTTGACGACAACTTCGTCCGTGTTCATCTGCGGGGAGCCGAAAACATTGAGATTGCTTCTCGGCTTTGGCCTGATGTTCTGGCAATCTGCAAACAGAATAACTGCTTCAAGGTTCTCGGTCTGGCAGAGACAACTTCTCCTCTGGGGATATTGGATTCAATGGAGCACGCTGATTTGTTCAGAAGGCTTGGTATTGACTCCAAGTATCGAATCGCTTGGGTGGAACTAAACCCGCTTGTTCATGAAGCGGCTTCATTCACCGAAGTTGTCCTGTCAAACCGCGGATTACCCGGCAAATTGTTCAACAATCCAGAAGATGCTAAACATTGGCTTTCGGCACAGTGAGAAGCCCTGTGGGAACTCGTGATGGGCGACCGCTACTGGCCGGGCTCTGACGAAAGCCGCGGTTATGGAGGATCCGCTCCGCCTGCCGCTTGCCAGCGCTCTCTACCATCAGCATTCCTTGGATCGGCTCAAGCTTTACCGTTTACCCGAAATCTGGCTTTCAATGACATACAGCTTAATTAGCGCTGCGAATACCATTAGCGCTATGCCGCCCGAAAAAAACGTCATGGCCTCGAACCCAAGAAAATAGTAATTGCCGAGCAAGCGGTTTAAGCCGGAAGCTGCACAGGCAACGATGCCGATTGCCGCTACGATGTTCGCAAATATTCCGAAAAAGTTTCTGTTCATCTCTTGTTCGTCTCTTTGGAAGATGCTCGTGGGTTAGACGAAGACGGTTGTGCCGGGTCGCCTAGCAAACGCTATGACGGACCATATTCACCCGGGCCGGGCGCGGTGTCTAATGTCCGTTTCTGGCGACAAGAGACGAGGATTCT
>JASFVZ010000155.1:0-5709 GCA_050049565.1 Chromatiaceae bacterium
GTACAGCAGCCGGTTCGGTTTGCCGATGAAGACCGGTTCAACGCCGGTCGCGACCGCGATTGGCGCCACCAGTGCCCCACCCCCCGGCAAGACCCGATGCCGCCCATCAACCGTCGCATCGACGTTATGGTCGGGGTTGGTACAGACCAGCCGTGCACCGCGCAACACCAGGTCTATCGCTGTTGCGATGACCTCAAAGTTGATTCCCGGTCCCTCCCCGACCACGACGAAGTCAGCACGCTCATCGTCCGCTACGCCCTGGTCCTCAAGCGCCACGGCAAGACCACCGCCGCCGATCGCGAAGTAGCGAAACCCCGGTTTTTGTGACGACAGCCATTGCACCGTCGCGTCGGCCGACGTCACGATGCGGTCGATCGGCGGCCGTGGCAGGCCTATCACCTCAAAGTGCTCAGCGATCTGTTCAGCCGTGCGGATCGGGTTGTTGGTGACGAAGCAGTGGGCAAGCCCGGATAGCGCGTCGAGGAACTCCGCCGCGCCCGGCAGGCATCGACTGCCGTGGAACAGCACGCCATCCATATCGACCAGGAAAGCCGTGTGTCTCGCATCAAGTATCACCGCCTGAACTCCGCCTCCAACCGGGGCGCGTATGCCCCGCGACCTGGCCCTGACCCTGCGCCTGCTGTCTGTCTGAACCAAGGCTCCGGTGGATGAGTCATAGCGCTACCATGACCCGACCCATAGCCCGTTGCGAATCCAGGAAGACGTCGTGAAGAAACCGCATCTGGCCGTCCTGTGCCTGATCCTGCTTGGCGCATCGCTGGCGATCCTGCCGTCCTGGGCCGAGCAAAACGTTCGACCAGGCATCAACAGCGGCTATATCGACCCCAACGTCAGCCAGTGGCGTGGAGTGTTCGAGCGCGATGGCCGCGAGATCTGGGATCGTCGTGCAGACATCATCCAGGCGCTGCGACTCAGGCCGGGACAGGTGGTGGCCGACATCGGCGCCGGAACAGGCTTCATCGCGCGGATGATGGCACGTGAGGTGCTGCCCGGCGGTCGTGTCTATGCCGTCGATATCGCAAAGAACTTCGTCGATTCGACCGTGCAACGCGCTCGCGACCAGGGGCTGAACAACGTCATCGGCGTGGTCAATGACCAGCGCAGCATCAATCTGCCCGACAGCAGCATCGACCTTGCCTTCACCAGTGACACCTATCATCACTTCGAGTACCCGCAGTCCACGCTGCGTAGCATCCACCGTGCGCTCCGTCCTGACGGTGAGTTCGTCGTCATCGATTTCATCCGTATCCCCGGCGTGAGTAGCCCGTGGGTACTGGGCCACGTCCGTGCCGGCGAGGAGGTGGTGACACGCGAGATCGAAGCGGCCGGCTTCGAGTTGATCGAGCGACTGGGCTTCATGCAGACACAGTACTACCTGCGATTCCGCAAGCGCACCAGCCCGTAGAGCGGCGCTCGAGTCATACACTCCACTTGGCATTAAGTATTACCGGTAAGTAATTAATTTACCTATTTTTTAGTAAATAACGATCCGGACATGGCGCGATGCACAACCGGATAGCCCGGTGCGCGCTCGGCGATGTCCGCCTGTGCCCAGTGGGCCTGCACCCCAACCCACCGCCGGACATGGCGACCGATTGTCGCCGGCGAGGCATCCGTATCGGGAGCAAACGGCTGAAAACGATAGGCCGTTGTCGGCCAGGGATAAGAGGCCCGGGGGTGGTTTCGCTCATGATGCGCCCATGCATCCTGGGTTAGGGCAATGACATGAACAGAAAACGCACCCGCGACTATGCGGTCGTTGGCGTCTACGACGGGAACATCTTCCTGGAAGCCAATGAATGGAACGTCTCAGCCGGTGAGCACTATGTGGTCACCCTGCTGCTCGAGCCGGAGGAAGCGCTTCAGGTGGCCGAGCAGATCAGACTCTGCGCGATCGGTATGCAAGACGTTGGCGGCTGACCCGCGTGCGACAGAGATATCCGAGGTGACCGCGCCGGCCAGGCGCGGCTCGACCCCGAACCGTAAAAAGACAACCGCCGGGAGCAGCTTAGGGATAGGTGACCCTGCTAGGCCCAGGCACTGCGGCGCCTCGGTAGTCGGTAGTTCTCCTGGGTCATGAGGTCGATCCCACACTCGAGTTCACTCAGCCAGTTCAACAGCTCACCGATCACCTCTGGCCCTTTGAACGGCCGACCGTGCTGCGGGACGATCCAGTCCAGATCCAACTCGCGAACCATGTTGACCCACAGACGCAAGATCTTGTTCGAACCCATGAAGCGTTGATGGAATCCGATCATCGATGGGATGTGGGCCGCGAAATCGGTCACCGGCTCGCCGATCTCATCCGGCGCTCCGAACGACGCCGCCAGGTCGCCTGAAAAAAGGATCTTGCTGGTCGGGTCGTAGAACTGGAAGTTGCCTTCTGAATGAAGGTAATGCGCCGGAATCGCCACCAGCACGGAATTGCCAATCTCCAGCGTCTGACCCTGGTCCGGAATACTGACCAGGCGCTCTTCCATCTCCTTGACCTTGGCGGACCTGCAGAGGTGAGGAATGAACCGTTCCCAGACCTTCGGGACGACGATCCTGCATTCCGTCCCCGCTACCCAGTGACTCAAAGAAGACACGATATCGGGATCCTGATGCGACGCGACGACATAGTCCAGATCCTTGACCAAGACCTCGTGGCCGAGGCTCTCGTACAGACCGGCGTAGGACAGATCACCCCCAGGATCGATCAGCGCCGCGTGCCCATTGTCGACGACCAGAAACTGGTTCGACTGCACGCCCCGGCTCCCGACGAGATCTTCATAGGAAAAACACTTGTGGGTGCCGTCATTGTAGAGCTCGATAGCCATATAAGACCTCCTGGTGGGCCAACCGACATGGCGCGCCTGTTAATCAAAGCACCTGATAGAGGTTCCGCTTGTGATCCACGCGCGAACAGATTTGGCAAAGGGTGTCCCCGATAGACCCTGTATCCGGCTTGTGGAAGCGGATGCCGCAAACCTTGCAGCGTCCAGCCGCAAGGGGGATTATCGTTTGGCTGACTACGGCGTCTTGATTGACGCTGATGGCGTCGCGATCACAGATATCGCTGCAGAGGCCGCAGCCCGTGCAGGCATCGGCGGCAATCACATAGGCATCCGTCGCGCCGCGCTCGCAGCTGAGGGCGGCATGGCTACAGACCCTCAAACAGGCATCGCAGCCATTGCAACGATGGGGATCGATCTCCGGCACGAAGAGCGCGAGGCCCTTTTCTCCGGCAGAAGGCAGATGGCTGCCGGGCGGCTTCCAGCTCGCTTCCGTCGGGTCGACCGCCGGAACCGCGGTGGCACTGATCATGCGCCGAAGAAAACCCCGACGGCTCAGTGCCGGACCACCCTGACGCGGAAGACGGCCTTCCGAATCGTTGGCGACCGCATCCCCGTCCAGGGTATGCAAACCGATCTGCGACAACCCGCGCCGAGCCAGTACTTTGTTGAAACGCGCAACGGAATGCGTCAGCCCCGCGTCGGTGCGGCGCTCACAGGCCTCGCAGTCGCCGATACGCAGCCCGATCTGACGCAGGCCCGTGCGATACAACCAGGCCACCCAGGGTAGACCGACCGCATGTACACAACGCAGCCGCCAATCGTCGGCGCCGCTCTTGACGCGCTCGCACGACAGGCTCAACTCGACCATCCCGGCATAGGGGTCAGGTGACACGCCGGCCTGCGACAGTACGCCTTCCGGACAGGCCGCCACGCAGAGGCCGCAGCCATCGCAGGCCTCGGTGTCGATCATCAGCTCATCGTCGTCGAGCTGCCAGGCGTCGCGCGGGCAGGCCGTCACGCAGCGCCGGCAGCTTGCAACACCAGCCCGCTCATGGACGCAGCGCCCCGGTGCCGCCTGCGGCACGCCGCCGACCGCCTCGGCAAGCAGTTCACGAAGATGCATGGGTCACCGCCGTTCCTTGTGCCACCGCGCGATCGCGTTGCTACCAGGACGGCGCACTGCCCGGTACATACGCGGATGCTTCCGGGCCGGCGCCCTCGCCGACCCGCCGGTTGCGCTGCTCTATTTCCTCGGCGGTCGGGCGCGGTTCGCCCAGCATGCGGGCCATCGTGTCTCGCAATTCGTCAAGGTAGGTATCAGTGAGCACCGCCAAGGCGGCATAGAAGGGCGTGGCGGCATGCTGCGCCACCCGGCCGGCGAAATCAGGCAACCAGCGCAACGTATGGTCATCGAGGAATCGGGCTGCCTCGGCCACCGCCGCCTCGTCGGCTTCCTCGATCAGCGCCGCAACGAACTGAAGCTGAAACACCAGGTGATCATCCGGGCGTACGCGCCAGTCGGGCGCCTGAAGACCAAGACGTGCGTAGTCTCGCCGCACCTCGAACATCGGTTCCTGCATGGCCAGCCCGTCCTCGTCCAGCCAGACCGATTCGCAGGGCGAGGCGCGCAATCCGTAGGTCAGGTAGATGGCGGCGAAATCGGCGGCCAAGTCATCCTGTTCCGTCGCGTCGTCTGACAGCCTTGCGACGACAGACGACAGGGTATCGAGTACGTCTCGCCCCCGGTCGCCGTGCAGCCGGAAGGCCAGGCTCCGCGGGAAACGCTCTTGCTGAAGCGCCATGACGGTCGGGCTATCGAGTTCACGGTCGTGGAGCTGGGCCAGCGTCACCAGGTCCAGCGCGACGGCCGAGCAGAAGTCTTCGAGTGCAGCGCCCATCAGATCACTCCCCGGCGGCGCAACCGCCAGCCCGTTCAGTCGTCGTTCCAACGACGAGGTTTTTCATGACGCCGGATACTTGCATCAAGCGCGCCTCTGCCCGTCCCACGGGATCCCCGCTGCACTGAGCGTGTGCCGCAGGCCACCTTGCCGGAAAACCCGAGGCGCTGTTGCCGTACGCGGCTGTCGATCCGGCGAATACGGCCAGTCGAGTGCCCGGTTGGCGCAGCGCTGACCGAGCTCGTGCACGTACGCGGCAGTCAGAACACCAAGCTCCTGAAAGAAATGCGTGCCGCTGTGCGCCGCAACCTCGGCCACAAAGCGGTCGACACAGCGCAGCAAACGCTCATCCAGGTATCGCTGCAGCGTCTCGACCGGCGCGGCGATTCCGTCCGCCGCCACGAGATAGGCCAGTTGTCGCAGCCGCACCGCCAGGCCTGACCCATCGACCCGGCGCCCGGAGTCGGCTGCAATCCCATGCAGCGAGGCCCATCGATGCATCGCCTCCCCCTCAATTGGCAGGTCGTCGGTATCGGACTTGGACCCTGCCGACTCGCCCGCCCGATCCTGATCGGTGTCGCTCAAGCAGACGCGGCGAAAATCCGCGAGCAGCGCCGCGCCGGCGCTCTTATCGAAACAGGTCGGGATCTCGGTCAGGCTCTCGGAGAAGCGATTGACCGCATCACGCACCGCGGGCCCATAGGGCGATACCTCCAGCAGGCCGTCGTAGCAGCGTGCCCATAGTGCGACGACGGCAGCGCGGTCCGGCTCATGGTCGTGCAAATCGGCGAGCAGCAGCAGGTCTCTGGCGATGCGGCCTCGTGTCGTGTCCTCCGCTGATTCAGCCCCTGCCCCGTGGGTTGCAGTGGCACTCATTCATCCACCCCGCCTTTGCTGTGGGCAACGAAAACGATGGACGGATTTGTCAGCTCGGGGTCCGCGAAATTCTTGACCGCCCGCACCGGTTTGTCATTCGGTCCAATAGCCTTGGTCTGATACTCATTGAGCCGCAG
>JASFVZ010000156.1:0-5706 GCA_050049565.1 Chromatiaceae bacterium
CGCTGCTGCGCTGGCTGCGCAGCGCCGCCTTGTTCCAATCGATGCGCGGCCGGTGCATCCAGCGATTGTCATGCGCCTTGCTGTGGTCCTCGCGGAAACTGCTGTCGTTCGGCGTGCCGATCTCGTCACCGTAGTACAACAGCGGGATACCGCCGAACGAGAGAATCATGCCGTGCAACAACAACACGAGTTCAATGCTGTGATCGATCGCGGCCTGGTCATCCCGATCGAGTGCGCTCTCGAGACCCACGAGCGAGGCCAGTGAACCCGAGATCCTGGCATCACCGGTCTTGAGATTGACGCCGAAAGGCTGTCCCCTGGCCGGTGACGCTTCGAACTGACCGGTGAAGTAGTCGACCAGGAAGCGCCGGTGCGCGCGCGGTTCATAGCCGGCCTTGTGGATATCCGCATCGTCGAAACCCAGACCGATGTCGTCATGACAGCGGACATAGTTCAACCAGGTCGCCCGCTCCAGCTTGTTCGGCAGACTCAGTATGCCCTGGTTCAGCAGCTTGGCATTGCGCGTCGCAACCGCGTCCCAAAGGAGCGCCATAAAGGTCGCGTTGTAGGCAATCTCGCATTCCTTTGCGACCACCGCATCCTCACCGAAGTACTTGATGATCTCGAGCGGCGCCACGATCGCTTCGGCGATGAACAGGACACCCGGTGCGGTGACCTGGCAACAGTCCTTGAACAACTGCAGCAGAAGATGCGCCTCACGTTCGTTTTGACAAATGGTCCCGATCTTCTTCCACAGAAAGGCCACTGCATCCAGGCGCAGGATGTCGGCACCTTGATTGGCCCAGAACAGGATCACATCGAGCATCTCGATGAAGACCGCGGGGTTGCTGTAGTTCAGGTCCCACTGGTACTCGTTGAACACCGACATCACCCATCGACCCATCCTGGGATCCCAGATGAAGTTGCCGGGGGCCGTTTCCGGGAAGATCTCCGGCATGGTCTCTTCGAACATGTCGGGTACGTCGCGGCTCTCGAAGGTGTAGTAGTACTCCTGGTAGCGACGGTCGCCGGCGCGCGCCTGTTCTGCCCACGGGTGCTGATCCGACGTGTGGTTGACCACCACGTCGAGGGTCAACAGGATGCCGCGGCGACGCATGGCCTCAGCCAGTTCACGCAGGTCATCCATGCTCCCGGCCCGGCTGTCGATGTCACGGAAATCACTCACCGCGTAACCGCCGTCACTGGCCCCTTGGGGGCACTTGAGGATCGGCATGACATGCACCATGTTGATGCCGAGTTCCTGTAGGTAGGACAGGTGCTCTCTCAGACCCTGCAGGTTGCCGGCAAAGCCATCGACATAAAGCGCCATGCCGACCCACTCCTGGCGCAGGAACCAGTTGTGGTCCTTCTCCCGCTCGATATCGCTCTGCTGCAACACCGGATCACGATCGATGTACTGGCGCGCCATCACCTCGATCAGGTGGGTGATCTGCTCGATGAAATCCTCGCGGTCTCCATAGAGCTGATGAAACAGCGAGTAGATCGCGTAGAAGTTCGCGCCCAGCCGGGTATAGAAATGGCGCAGGTCCTGGCGCTGGATGTCCGGGTCCATCCGGTCCAGGGTCTCGTTCAATAAGGCGTGCGATACCTGTTCGTACATGCCGATCCCGTCAGGTGTCGAGTGCCCACTGTCGTTTGAACGCGGCGTAGAGCTCCCGGTCGGCGCAGGTCGCCCCTTGTTGCGCGACGATCTTCGAGGCGAATGCCTGGGCCCGCTCGAGCATGGTCGCGCTCGGCCAGCGCTTGAGGATGCCGAGCAGGCAGACCGCGGCAAAGGCATCACCGGCCCCCACCGTATCGACCACGCGGGTACTGGATGCCGGCCGGACCCTGACCAGGCCGTCCTCCCGGGTCAGCAGCGCCGCGCCTTCGGACCCATAGGTCACCAGCAGCCCCTTGAGGTGATCGCGCTCGAACATGGCCTCGATGGCCCCTACATCATGGCCACCCGTCGGTCCGAGCAGGGCCAGTTCATCCTCGTTCAACTTGACCCAGTCGGCCGCGGCCAGCAGCGCCAGCAGTCGTGCCCGGTCCCACCAGGGCGACCGCAGATTGACGTCCAGAAAGCAGTCCCGCCGGCCCCTGTCTTGCAGCGCCGCGAAGCCGGCCCGCGAGCGGGCGTCGCGCAGCGCCAGGCTGCCATGGTAGAGCAGCCCTCCCGGGACGTCGCCGGGTGGCGCGATGGCGTCGTAGGCGCAGGGATGCACGATGTCATAGGACGGCTGACCGTCGTCGAGGTGAACAGCCACCCGACCGGTCGGAAGTCGATCGTCACGCTGCACAGCCGCGATGCTCATGCCCCACTCGGACATCGCCGCCAGGATCGCCCGGCCGTCATCGTCGGCCCCGACGCGACTGACGAACGTCGGCGCCTGTCCGAAGGCCTGGAGGTGCCAGGCGACGTTGAACGGCGCCCCGCCCAGCACCCGGGTGCCATCCGGAAAGTGGTCGAACAGGACCTCGCCGAAGACCGTTACCTCAGGATGCGACACTGGGACCCTCCGCAAGCCGGTCACCGAGCCACGTGGCGACTACCGGGTGATAGTGGACCAGGCCTTCGATGATGCCCGCGGCATAGTTGCCGTTCATTCCGGCGAAGCCACCCTCGGCACAGAACAGGCGGTCCGCGTGACCCCTCTGGGCGGCCAGCGTGGTTGCCGCGACCCGGACCTCCGGCTGCGCATTGGCGACCAGCACCGCCGGGATGTGGCTCACCAACACCTCGATATCATTGCCGCTGTCGCCACAAAACACCGTCTGCTCGGCGGACAGGCCGAGTCGCCCGATCAGTGCGCACACCGCGTGGAACTTGGTCGCACCGGCCGGCAGGACGTCGAGCAGTCCGATACCGGCCGGCTCGTCGACGCTCCAGACCAGACTCGCGCGGATGCCCTCGTCTTCGAACCGCTGACGAACCAGTGCCGACAGCGCGTTCCGGTCCGCATGCAGCGGGACGTAGTAGCTGAGCTTGTGACGGTTCTGCTTGCTGCTCTCCTGCAGTCGCAGCGCCGGCACATCGGCCAACAGGCGCTTCAACTCGACATGCGACAGGTGGTTCCAATCCGCCGCGATCTGTTCGTCCCAACTCTTCAGATGGTGCCAGTGCTGGCGATCCTCGACCTCGTAGATCGTGGTGCCGACATCCGCCACGACATAATCGGGAACCGGGAGCACGTAACTGCTGATCGCACTGACCACCAGCGCGCGGTGCCGGCCGCTGACATAGGCCAGCGAGACTTCGGGGCGTGCCGCCAACGCGCTGAAGGCCTCGCGTGCACCGGGCGACTCCGACTGCGGCCCGTTCGGTATCAGGGTCCGATCCAGGTCGGTGCAGATCAGCAATCGCTGGTCCTCAGGCATCGGGCACCCGGCAGCTGTCGAAGAAATCATAGTGGTCGATCGCCTCGAGGATGCCGAGGGCGTGTGGCTGCTGGGCAAAATAGATCCGGTCAAGATCGACCAGCGCGGAAAGTTCCTCGTGATGCCGGTTGCCCACGACCACCGCAAGGGTGTTGCCGCGCATCATGTCCTCGTCGGCGCCCGATCCACCGGCTGCGAGGACGTTCTCGACCGGGATCTCGAGCTGGTGCATCGCATGGCGCAGGGCCAGACCCTTCGAGGCCCTGGCCGGAATCACGTCGAGATACTGGCCGAACGAGTGAATGACGTTGGCCGTCAGTTCCTGCTCGCGGAGCCGGGTGACGATCTCATCGACCGACGGCGCATGCTGGCAATCGTAGAAAAACGACACCTTGTGCGTCGACTGGTCGGCCTTCGGCTGCGACTTCAGACCCGGCAGCTCGGCGAGCAGCCGGCGCACCCGTTTGGGATTCCAGTGATAATCGATGTGATCGGTCCAATAGTCGTCCTCGTCGAGGTCCTGGCCATAGTGGATCCGGGTACCCAGGCTGCTGATCAGCACCTCGGGAACCGGGATGCCATGCTTCTGCATCACCGCGAGGGCCTGGTCGACGCGCCGCCCGGTGGCGATGCCGAACACCACGCACTTGCGATTCTCCCGCATGACTTCGATGAAGCGGCGCAGTGCTGCCGGGTTGCCGACGAGGTTCTGATCGAGGTCGCTGAACACCGCCCGGTCCCGATAGCGCTTCTGCGAGACCACGGTCGGCATGCTGCGCGGACCGCTCTGCAGGGTGCGGATACGCGCGAGATAACTGTCGGCATGTGCCTGCCATGAGTAGTGTTTGCGCACACCGGCCAGGCCATTGCGCGCCGCCTGCCGCCAGGCCTCATCGGACTGCAGCAGGGCCAGCAGGGCCGAGGCGATCTCATTGCGATCGAGCGGATCGACCAGCCGGCCGTTGCGACAGTTCTCGATGATGTCCACGGGTCCACCGTTCTTGGTCGCTACGACCGGCAAGCCGCTGGCGGCGGCCTCGAGCAATGTGAGACCGAACGGCTCGGTCAGCGCGGGATTGATGAAGACCCCCTTGCGGGACGCCGCGAGTCGATACACCTCGGGTACATCGCTCGGCACATGGCGCTTCGGAATCGCGACCCGGCCGTAGAGGTTATAGACATCGATCAGCAGGAGGACGTTTGTCAGCACGGCCTGCGGCCCGGAATCCATATCGCGGATATCGTCACGGCTGCCGGCGATGATGACCAGGTTGGCCGACTCCCGCAGTGCCGGGGATTCGCCGAAGGCCTCGATCAGGGTCAGCAGATTTTTGCGCTCGTCGGCCCGCGAGAGCGCCAGGATCATCGGCTTGACCGGCTCACGCAGGAAGACATCGATCTGCCGGGCGATAGCATACTGGGCGCCATCGTCCACCGGATGGAACTCGTCGAGGTCGGTGCCCGGCGGGATGACGGCCATACGGCTCGGATCGTAATAGCTGTAGAGCCCGTATTGCTGCTCGACCTCGTTATGCGTGCTGGTGATCACCAGGTCGGCATTCGCCAGAATCTCCTCTTCGGCATCGATCCGGCGTGACATGTTGTAGGTGCTCTCGATCGCCTCCCGCGAGACACCACGGGCCAGCAACCGCTTGCGTTTGTCGCGCCCGAGCGAGTGGCCGGTATGCACCAACGGGATCCCGAGCAGGTTGGCCACCCTGACGCCGACATAACCGGCGTCGGCATAGTGGCTGTGCACGACATCGGGCAATCGTTCCTGCTGGTTCAACCATTCAATGAGGTTGTCGGTGAAACCGTCGAGGTGGTCCCAGAGCTGTTCTTTGGCAATGTAACCGGGCGGTCCTCCCTCGATACGCACGATCGAGCAGTGCTCGCCGAGCGATTCGATGGGCCGCGCATAGTCGTCGCTGACCGCGGGATCGGCGACGACGCGGGTCACCAGGTCGACCCGTGCCACTTCGGCCCTACCGGCAAGCGATCGCGCGAGATCGACGACGTACTTGGTCTGGCCCCCGGTGTCGGCGTCGCGGCCCAGCTCCAGGTCGTTGCCACGGATCAGACCGTGCACACTGATCAGTAGGATGTAGCGCCTTTCGTCGATTTCGGGCATAGGATAGCGCGCAGGTTATCGAGGTGATCGCCCGCCCCGCCGGCATCACGCTTTGATGGTTGATCGGGTGCGAACTCGTTGAGAGCCTAAACAACCCGGTGCACCGACCGCAAGCCGGCCGTCCCCGCGCACCGCCGGGAATACGCGGTTGTGATCAGTGAATCACCTGACGAGATCGATGTCACCGCCGCTCT
>JASFVZ010000157.1:0-5688 GCA_050049565.1 Chromatiaceae bacterium
CGCGCCGTACGTTATTGGGAGCGACATCTCGGTCGACTGGGAGAAGCGGCACAGCTTGAACTCGCCGCTGCCTACCGGCGCGACGGGCGGTGGCAGGATGCCGAGCGGCTATGGCTGTCGCTGTATCAGGGCGGCTGCAGCGAGGCGGCCTGCGCGTTGAGCAAATACCACGAACATCGGCGCCGGGATTATCGTCGAGCGCTTGCCTTCGCGCAGACCTGTGACGAGCCCGACAGGCGGTTGCGGGTTGCGAGGCTGTTGCGCAAGCTGGGTGGGCGGACCATGCCCTGGAATCTCGAACTGCCGCTCGTCGAGCCGGTGGCTAACCGGTATCAGGCGGCCGGTTTGCCGGCCGTCTCGATGAAGTAGGCCGCGCCATCCGACACGGGCAGGCACCGGGTAAGCCGACCGTTTCGCCGTGCTTCCAACAAGCGGCGTCCCAGTGGCAGAAACAGGGTCTCGCGACCGTCGTCTGCTGCCGCGTCGAAACGGATCAGCACAGTCGTGCCGCGCGCCTTGGAATCGATCAGCTCCTCGACCCGTGCCAAGGCATCGGCCGCTGAAAGGCCGCGCAAGTCGAGTTGCGCATCGGCGCTGCCAGGTTGCAGTGCAAGCTTGTCGAGGGGATTGTCGTCAAAGTAGGGCATTGTCGTCACTGGCGGCGCGGCGACGGACCCGGCTTCGGGTTTCAGCCCGTCTCGTCGAGGATCATAAAGGACAGGAAGGTTGTGCCCAAGCCGAGCGCAATTATGACCTCGGGTGTGGCCTGCAGACACATGACCAGGCCACTGACGATCCAGATGTTCTTGCAGATTCCGAGTTTCCGACGATAGCTGCGGGTATAGCGGCGCCGGTGAGGGTGTCTGGCGTCGGGAACCTGCTGCTCCGCATAGTCAGGCAACAGGTGACGGCGCACGATATCGAGTGGATCCACCGCGTCCTCCTTCCGAAAAAGCCAGGGGGTTCGCTGGCATCGGCCTTTTGGGCAACTTTAGACCACAGCTTGTGTCCTGTCCTGCGAATAAACTTTCGTTCAGCGCAGCCAGCAAGTCCTACGGTCGGGTGCTCTGAATCACGGTTCCATGGCGACACAACTCTCTTCGTACCCTGCGCGGCAACCTTGGTTCCGGGCGGGGATACACATTGAGCAAAATCGCATGACCCATGCAGGCCGCATGCGGCATAGTGGCCTCGATGGGCGAGGTACACGGGCCGGGAGTGGGCAGTATGCAGGAATATGATGTAGTGGTGATCGGCAGTGGGCCGGCCGGTGAAGGCGCGGCGATGCGGATGTCCAAGGAGGGCAAGCGGCTGGCGGTCATCGAAATGCAGCAGCAGGTCGGCGGCAACTGCACGCACAAAGGCACGATTCCGAGCAAGGCGCTGCGACACGCGATACAGCTGTTGGCCGACTACCGACACCATCCGTTGTTCGAACATACGGTCAGCGTGATGGACGTGTCATGGCCGCAGCTGTTGAAGACCTCGGACGAGGTGATCGGCCGGCAGGTCAGCATGCGGCATCGCTACTATGGGCGAAACAATGTCGACGTCATACACGGCTTCGCCCGCTTTATCGATCAACACACGCTGGAGGTCGCGCGGTCGGATGGCAATGCGCTGAAGATCGGTGCGCAACAGTTCGTGATCGCAACCGGTTCACGGCCTTATCGTCCGCCGGAGCTGGACTTCAACGATCCGCGCATCCTCGACAGCGACACCATCCTCAAGCTTGGCTATACACCGCGCCGTGTCACCATCTATGGCGCTGGTGTGATCGGTTGCGAGTATGCGTCGATGTTCGCGAATCTCGACGTCAAGGTTAATCTGATCAACACCCGCGATCGCCTGTTGTCCTTTCTCGATGACGAGATCACCGACGCGCTCAGCTATCACCTGCGAGACCAGGGCGTTGTGATCGTGCACAACGAATCGATGTCGAAGGTCGAAACCGGTGAGCAGGGCGTGGTGCTGCATTGCAAGTCTGGCCGGGAGGTCCGGTCAGACGTCCTGTTCTGGGCCAACGGCCGTACCGGCAACACCGACGACATGGGACTCGAATCGATTGGCGTCGAGACCAACCAGCGAGGACAGGTCGTGGTCAATGAGCGTCTACAGGCCGGTGTTGAGCACATCTTCGCGGTCGGTGACGTGATCGGCCCGCCGGCGCTGGCAAGTGCCAGCTATGACCAGGGGCGTTTCGCCGGTCACGTGGTCGCCGCCAACGAGTGCGAATGGGAGCTGCTTGGTGAAGTGCCGACCGGTATCTACACCAGCCCCGAGATCAGCTCCGTCGGGCGGACCGAGCGCGAGCTGACCGAGCAGAACGTGCCCTATGAAGTCGGGCGGGCCGACTTCAAGAATCTTGCCCGTGCCCAGATCGCCGGTCGCAACGTCGGCATGTTGAAGCTGCTATTTCACCGCGAGACGCTCGAGTTGCTCGGCATTCACTGCTTTGGTTCACAGGCATCCGAGATCGTACACATCGGTCAGGCGATCATGCGTCAGCCAGGTGCGGCGAACACGCTCGACTACTTCATCCACACGACGTTCAACTACCCGACGATGGCGGAGGCCTACCGCGTTGCCGCCCTGTATGGCCGCAATCGCACGCGCTGACCATTGTTCCGGCAGGGGGAAGCTTCCAACCGTCAGTGCCGGGCGCACGATCCATATGGCCTGCTTCAGTCTATCCGGAACAGGCGTCCGAAATCGGCGACGTCGAGGACGGTGCTGATCGTCTCGTTGACCCCGGTCAGGCGTATCCGGACGCTGTCCTGGCCGGCGAACTCGCGCAGCTGGATCAGCATGCCAGGGCCGGCACTGTCCCTGTAAGCAACCCACTAGAACACGAAGTCGCCGGCGATCCCGATCGTCGCCTCGCGACCTTTACCCGCGACCTTTACCGGTAACCTGGATTCGTCCCATGATCGTGTTGTGATGCCTGGTGGCTGTGTGGTTTGCAGAGCCCGGGTCGTCGTTGGCTCAATCGTCCTTCTTGCGCCCACCCGGGTTGAACATGTCCTGCCAGGCCTTCATGTTCTGTTCGCCCAGCTTCATCCAGTAGTCCATCGGAGTGCCTTCAAGGACCTTGCCCATCTGCTCCTGCATGGCTTGCTGCTGCTCGGTAAAAAAGCGCAGGCTGGTTTCGAGGTACTCCGAGAACCCGTTCTGAGCGGCCGCGCCATAGTTTCGGATGAAGCGTGCGAGGACATCGGCCGAGAACAGTGGCGCACCGCCCGATTCCTGCTCCATGATGATCTGCAACAGGATGTTGCGCGTGATGTCCTCATCGCTCTGTCGGTCAATAACCTTGAACGGCACCTCCTCCAAAACCATCTGACGGACCTCGTCGAGCGTGATGTAACGACTCTCGGCGGTGTCGTAGAGACGCCGGTTCGGGTATTTCTTGATAAGACGCTCAGCGGCCATGGCCAGCGCTCCTGTTACGAAACATCGATCTGATTAGCCTCGCGATTATAGGGAAGGCGGTGTGCGAGCGCATGCGTTCTATTGTTCCGGCAACTGAATGTTGTTTTCTCGGCGGCGCGAGCCGTCATTGGTCTGCCGGACGCGTGCATCCGCTGCTACGCCCGGCAGCACGTCCGTCGGTCAGCCAGCCAGTTCGAGTGCCATTGCGACACCCTGACCGCCACCGATGCACAGCGTCGCCAGGCCTTTCTTGGCGTTTTCGCGTTGCATGCCATGCAACAGGGTGACCAGCACGCGCGCGCCGGATGCGCCAATCGGGTGGCCGATCGAGATTGCGCCACCCGAGATGTTGACCTTGGCCGTGTCCCAGCCGAGGTCATGGTTGACCGACATGGCCTGCGCGGCGAAGGCCTCGTTGGCTTCGATCAGGTCCAGGTCGGCGACCTCCCAACCGGCTTTTTCGAGGCACTTGCGGGTCGCCGGGATCGGACCGGTGCCCATGATCGCCGGGTCGACACCGGCACTGGAGAACGAGACGATCTTGGCGATCGGCTTGAGTCCCAACTCGGCGGCCTTGTCCGCCGTCATGACGACCACCGCGGCCGCACCGTCATTGATACCCGACGCGTTGCCGGCGGTCACGCTGCCGTCCTTCTTGAAGGCCGGCCGCAGTCCGGCCAGCTTCTCAGCCGTCGTGCCGGCGCGCGGGAACTCGTCCTTTGCGAACACGACAGGGTCGCCCTTACGCTGCGGGATCTCTACCGGCACAATCTCGGCATCGAAACGCCCGGCTTCCTGAGCGGCGGCGGTGCGGCGCTGTGATTCGGCCGCAAAGGCGTCCTGGGCCTCGCGCGAGAAGTCATACTTCGCGGCGATATTCTCCGCGGTGATACCCATGTGGCAGTCATTGAACGCACACCAGAGCCCGTCCTTGATCATGGTGTCGGTCATCTGCCAGTCGCCCATCATCTTGCCGGTTCGCGACGACGGCAGCACATGCGGCGACGCACTCATGTTTTCCTGCCCGCCGGCGATGACGATCTCGGCGTCGCCGCACATGACCGCCTGCCATGCCAGATGAACCGCCTTCAGGCCGCTGCCACAGACCTTGTTGATGGTTATCGCAGGGGTCTCCTGCGAGAGCCCCGACTCAATCACGGTCTGGCGTGCCGGGTTCTGACCGGTGCCTGCGGTCAAAACCTGGCCGAGGATCACCTCGTCGATTTGATCGGATTGGAGTCCGGTGCGCTTCAGGAGATCCCTGACCACGGTAGCGCCAAGTTTGTGCGCAGGGACGTCTGCCAGCGTGCCACCAAAGGAACCGACCGCGGTCCGGGCGGCGGCGACGATAACGACTTCTTTACTCATTCAATCCTCCGATCATATTTAGAGTTGACCCAGCGGGTGCTGTGGGGTGGTTGATAATAGTGCTCCGGCACCTGATTGTTTACACCGTCAGGGGCTTAACAGTGGCCTGCATCAAGGCGGCGTCTGCAGGCACTGGCCATTCCGTTGGCAAGTACGACACCGCCGGGCAAGACCGCTGCTGATGCCCTGAACCGGCTTCATCCTGAAGATCGGGCAGCCTGCACCGGGCCCGCCGCTACCCCATCGAAGCTTGCGCCAAAGCGGCTACCGTCGTGTTGCGCAGCCTTGCCTGGGACCGGTACACAATCGGCTGAAGATGCAAACCGCCAGGTGCCCGAACTAAGGCTAGAATTGTGGCTCGGCCCGAGGGGATTCTGTGCCGCCCGATCGGCCGCCGCAACCTTATGTTGCACTGCACAAGAAGGCATGGTAGCGTGTTTTGGTGCATCGCACAAACCCGCGACATGCGCGATGATAACCGGCCGTCTAGAAGCCAATGCCACACACCACCTGGACCAGACTATGAGTACGAATGCGAGCAGCTGGAACGAATCAATGATGAACGACTGGGCCGAGGCCCAGAAAAAGTACTGGGATACATGGACCCAGTTCGCCCGACAGATGAGCGGCAACGGCGAGGCGAGCACGGCCAATCCGTTTACCGCCTTCACGGGGTGGAACGGGTTCAATCCCTATGCCTCCGGGGGCAGCGCAGCCAACCCCTTTACGCAGAATCCTTTCACCCAGAGCCCCTTCACGTTTAACCCGTTCGCGAAGACGACGGGCTCGGCGAACCCCTTTGCGGCCTTTATGCAGAACCCGTTTGCGAAATCGAACGGGGCCGGGAACCCGTTCCAGGGTGCCATGGAGCAGTGGTGGTCGGCGCTG
>JASFVZ010000158.1:0-5660 GCA_050049565.1 Chromatiaceae bacterium
CCGACCGTCCTATCGTTGTTTGCAGGCGAACGGTCTCCGGCCATTCGCCGATGCCGATAATGCCAACCAGACGGTGACGTCTTACCAGGATCTTGCGATAGACCGCGTCTGCCTCATCCCTGTAGACAAACGTCCGTCCGTAAAGCGGATCCTCGCCGGCGCCCATTGGACCCATGCTGAAGACCTGGGTGCCGACCACCTTCAGGCGACTCGCCGCCACGGAGCCGGTGTACCGCCCCGGCTGCCCGGCAATGTCGGACGCAGCGACAGCAGCCTGCTCCAGTCCGGGTGCAACCAGCCCGTAGACCTGGCCACGGTGCTCCGCACACTCGCCCACCGCGTAGATCCGGGGGTCGGAGGTCCGCATTGCGTCGTCGACCTGAATGCCCCGGCCATAGGCCAGCCTTGCAGCGCGAGCCAACGAGATATTGGGTCGGATTCCGGCCGCGACGATCAGGGTGTCACACGGCAGCTCACGGCCCGAACGAAGCCGTACGCCCGAAACGCGGCCCTCCCCGCTGATCAGGGCAACACCGTCGCCGATAATGACGTCGATGCCCAGCGCCTCGACCTGCTCCTGCAGCAGTGCTGACGCGTCTTCGTCGAGTTGCCGACCCAACAGGCGATCGGCATGTTCCAGGACGGTGACCTGGGTATTCGCGCGCTGCATACCGCGCGCCGCCTCGAGCCCGAGGAGACCGCCGCCGATCACTACCGTCCGGTGGCTGCGTGCACGCCGCGCCATCAGACTGTTGACGTCGTTCAGGTCGCGGAAGGTGAATACCCCCTGCAGGTCGATCCCGGGGATCTGCGGGACGAAGGGCTTCGACCCGGTCGCCAGTACAAGTCGCCCATAGGGCTGAATGCGCCCTCGGCTGTCGGTAACCGTGCCGGCGTCGCGATCAACATCGAGGATCCGGTAGCCGAAGCGTTGTTCGACCTGCCCCGCATGATCGGGATCGAGCGGCTGAGTCAATTCATCCCAGTCGACCTCGCCGGCCAACCAGGACGACAGTCTCACGCGGTTGTAGGGTTGATGCTGCTCATCGCCGTAGATCACCAGCGACTGGTCCGGTATCCGCCCCAGCAGCTCGTGCGCGAATCGCATCCCCACGGGCCCGTTGCCGACGATGACGATCGGCCTTTCGGACGGCAGCTGTTGTTCCTCCAGCTGCAAGCCAAGCGACTCCGCCGCGGCGCTCATCGCCATGGACTCCCAACACGACCATCGCGAAACCACGCCGTTTTGCGTACGGGCAGGGGTCGCCGCGACCACCGGGTCTGACCGTTTGTGTTAGGCGCCGACGCGATCGGCGACCAAACCGCTTGTCCGAATTCGACCATCAACATGCGTTATCCAAAAAAAAACGTCCCGTCCCCGGATGCGTACGCACCGGGGGCGAGACGTCGTTGTCTCCCAGAGTGGCGGTCGCGCAGACCGCTATGACCTACAGGGCGCTGGCCTTTCCGCCGTTGGAAAGATCGACAGCACGCCGCTGCAGTATTGGTTTTTCAACAGCAACGCTTATGCCAATTTTCGAGGTTCGTCGGTGCATTACACCTGGCAACGGGCGACAAACCTCTGCGCTGCTTAGGTTTTTGGCATCGATCTGGAGGAGCCCCAATACAAGAAAGCAGCAATGGTGCCTGCCAGACTTTGCGGTATTTCGCACCGCGGCTGTGCGGTGCACCATGCCGCCGCACTGAAGCTGCGCATCGGGACCGCACAAACAGGGCGACGGTCTTACATTCAATAGCGTTAGGGGCTAAGGCGAAACCCGCCGAAGCCCTATCGACCAGACAGCCGCCCTAGTTCGTGCCTTGCTGCAACCGGTTCGGTCGGATTGTCCCCGACGAGAACATCCGGTTCACTCGACAGGCCGGATGACCTCGACCGCCTCGACCTCGAACACCAGGTCTTTCCCGGCCAACGGGTGATTGGCATCCACCACCAGGTACTCTTCGGTCACTTCGACGACCGTCACCGGTACATGGGTCGGCTCGGTGGCCTTCTCATCGGCGAACACCGCGGCATTCAGGCGCATGCCGACGTAGGGGTCCAGACGGTGCGACAGCGCGGCACGCATCATTCGCGTCTTCATGCCCGGGGCGTCGATGTACGGCCCGAACGCATCGGCGCTATCGATAAGGACCTCGCGCGATTCACCGGCGCTGATCCCTATCAACGCCTGCTCCAACGCCGGCAACACCTGCTGGCTGCCGAGCCGGATACCACGCGGCTGATCTTGCTCGGTCTGTTCGAAGATCTCTCCGTCCTCGGTCCTGCCAATATAGTGCAACATCACGGTATCGCCCGCCTGTGCCGGCCCTGCGACCGGCGCGTCGATGCTCGCCGTCGCCTCCTGCACCGGATCTGACTGCGTCACGATGACATAGCCGACAACAATCACGACTACCGCAATGGCGATCCCCCTGACCGACATCTGGATACCCCCGAATAATGCCCCGCGCGGGACTCGCCTGCGAAAGAAAAAAAGCGCCGCCCGAATGGGCGGCGCTGATCGCTGACACTACTTCTTGAGTTTGCTCATCTTGCGAATGGCGGCGGTATGCGTCTCGTCATCCGGCGCGTCGCCATCGAGTTTCACACGGTCACCTTCATGACAGGCCATGCAGGTTCCGACCCGGCTGATGCGTTCCTGCTCTTCCTTGTTGAACGGACGAGCACCCTTGTGGTTCGTGGCCTGCAGCTGAACGCCTTCTTCGGTCACGATACGCTCGAGCTCGAAGTCGACCGGCGCCTCACCATCGGGGAAGTTGTCCTCGATCGCGTAGAAGCCGCTGCCCAATCCGAGCGTCTTACGGTTCATATGGCAGTCGGCACAGGTCCTCGAGCCGGCACTGATCGTGTGCGGCTGCACCGGGTTGTGCGCCATTCCGCTGGTGCCATCGACCGTCGTGTAGCTGTAGTTGCTCTTGAGGTTCTTCTCACCATCCATCTGGGTCAGGATCACCTGGCAACCCGGGATGAAGGGTGAGACCTTGCCCTTGCTGTTGATGCCGAGGATCGGCGATTCCCAACGCAGGTAGGAGCGTGATTCGGCCCAGGCGAACGCCGTCTTTTCACGGTTGCCCTTGAAACTCTGCTTGCTCGGGTCGCCGCCGACCTTGCCGTTGAGCCAGTCACCGCTGGTCTTCGCGACGTCCTGCTTGGCATGGCAGCCGTAGCACTGCGGCGCCCATTCGGCATGGCAGGCATAGCACTCGAGTTTTTCCATATGGGTTGGGATATCGACCATTGCCGCATGGCCTTCCTTGGAGAGTTCGGCACCCTTCAATATCGGGACCTCATGCTCCTTGTCGGTCAGCTTCGCGACCAGGAAGACCTTGCCGTCGCGTTCGACGATGTTCTCGAGCTCATTGCCTTCGGTCGATACGAAGGTCGGTGCCTCTTCGATGGTGCCATGGCAGGTCTCACAACGAATCTCGACGGCGTGATTCTTCTTCTCGTAGAGGTAACCGTCGCCATGGACATCGTGCGTGGCATGGCAATCGATACAGGTCATGCCGCGTTCGTAGTGGATGTCCCCTTCGAGATGGTTGTAGAACTTGCCGTGCAGCTTGCCCTGCTTCTCGCCGGCCGGCGTCCACGGCGTGCCATAGGCATCGCTCTCCATCGTCCCGATGAACGACACGCCGGTGCGTGCACCACGGTTGTGGCAATGGATGCACTGGTACTCCGGCACCAGTGAGGTCAGACGGTGGAGCTTCGGACGGTCCTTCTGGGTCTTGTCGATCGCCTTGTCGCCGCCCTCATAGGTCGCCGCATCGGAGTAGATCATGTGGCAGGACGCACATCCGCTGGCGCGGTAATCACCGTCCCGCTGGTGGCCGTCACTCCAGACATGACAGCGCAGACACTGGTTGCGCAGATAGTCGTCGCCAATAGAATTGTCGGCACTCTCCGGCTTCGACGGGTCATACATAGGTATCTGCTTCAGCGACGCCACCGTGTTCGGCTTCCCGGTGTGCAACGCCTCGATCTCGTAGGTGGCAAAGATCGGGTCGCGGTTCTGCGCGCCGAAATCGTAGCGCGTACCGCTGATGATGCCGGCCATGGTCGCGTGCATCGAGGTCTTGACCAGCTCGATCTCCTCTTCGTGACACTCGCCGCAGACCTCGTCGGCAACCCGCAGGTCGCTCGGGTTGGCATACATCCCGGCGTGCGCCGCCTCGATCTCGGTCGCGTCACCGTCGCCCTTGTGGCAGTCCACGCAGGTCAGCTTGGCCATCTTCTTGATGTCGGAGATGCGTTCGATGCCCTCGTGGCAGCTCATGCAGCCCTTGTTGTCATCCCACTTCTTACGCGCCGCCAGCGCGTCCGGCGCAAAGACGGTGAGTGCAATCAGGGACAGAACCAGGGTGGCGGCAAGGGCCGAGGTAAGTAGCTCGGTGCGGTGAGACCTTTGCATGGCCATCTCCTTGAAGTGGGCGTTCCGGTCTTGACGCCGGATTCACCTCGTTTTTTTGCGTTTATACCCAAAACCTAGCAGACAGGCTGGAAAAAGCGCCTATAAGCAGCGACTTATAATTCTTTATTGACGCAGGTTAAGTGCAATACTTTCCTTGGTGTTTTCATATACCTATCGACTGCATGCGAGAGGGGTGGATTAAAACGACAGATCCACTGTCGGCCACCATTATTGACGTATGTCAATTTCCAGAGACGGCTGTATGACAATTGCTCTTGACACGTCTGGATATTGACGGCGCCGTCATCCGAAGCGCGGAACCGATCTGACGACACTCACGGGGTGGCACCGGGCACGGCGCGTTCGCCATGGCGACCGGGGCATCGCGACCACAGCGCAGCGATCTCGTGCCACGCAAACAGCATGCCGGAGGTCACCACGCCCGCTGCAAAAGCCTGGCGGTGACGGGCAAGTCGAGGAGCCGTTCAAGGGGCCCCTGCAGGCCCGATTGGCTAAGAACGGGCCAAGGTCTGGTCGGCGGCCGGACTCGGCAGCTTGAGCGACAGGACAAACGCGGCGAGCAGAAAGGCGGTCGACCACCACAGGCAACCTTCCAG
The DNA here is from genome assembly GCA_050049565.1 of Chromatiaceae bacterium. Taxonomy (GTDB): domain Bacteria; phylum Pseudomonadota; class Gammaproteobacteria; order Chromatiales; family Chromatiaceae; genus Thiosocius. The sequence continues at coordinate 5,051 of JASFVZ010000158.1, forward strand.
ACCCTGAATCTGGTAGATCAGACCGGACATGACAGTCCCGACCAACCGGCCGCCGGCATTGGCCATGTAGTAGAAGCCGACGTTCATCGCGACCCGATCCGCATCGGCGTACGCCAGTATCAGATAGGAATGCACGGCCGAGTTGATCGCGAACACCACACCGAAGACGATCAGTCCGCCAACCAGTGTCGGGCCCGGTGCGAACCCTTGCTCTAGCAGCACCGCGATCAGCGCCGGTAGCAGGGCCAAAACCAACACCCAGCTGCGCGCGGTGCCTCCGCCGGGACCGTCGCCCCGGTGACTGCGCTTCAGCAACCGGGGCGCCGACGCCTGCACGACCCCGTAACCGATCACCCAGAACGCCAGGAACGCACCGACCTGAAGATGCTCCCAGCCGAGCACACCCGAGAGAAACACCGGCAACGCGACCACAAACCAGACATCGCGTGCACCGAACAGGAAGAACCGCGCGGCCGACAGCCAATTGATCGCCGGCGTGTTCGAGAACACCTGGGTGAACTTCGGTTTGGCCTTCATCTTGCCGACGCCGCTCGGCAACAGGACCGCGGTGATGAACAACACCACTATCAGGGTGCCGGCCAGGACCGCC
>JASFVZ010000012.1:0-11746 GCA_050049565.1 Chromatiaceae bacterium
AGCGGGAAGGTCATATTGACCTCGGCACCGATGCCTTCGACCAGGCGACGGAGCTCGGCCAGGTCCGACCAGGTGTTGAACATGCCGTAGATCGGGCCGATCAGGTTGACCCGCGGCTTGGCATCGGCGGCCTTCTCGCGCTTGGGCTGCTTGTTGCGGGACTTGCCATAGCGTTGCCACAACCAGAACAGTGCGCGGTCCGCACTCTGCCACTGATCTTCATCGATGGTCCGCGGCAGGAAACGCTCGATGTTGGTGTCTTCAGGCGTCACACCACCGCCGATCATCTCGGCGATGGAGCCGGTGACGACCACGCTCGGCAGGTCGGGATCGAGGGTTGCATGGGCGCGCCGCAACGCACCTTCGGTACCGTGCTGGCCGAGTTCCTCTTCGGCGAGGCCGGTGACCACGATCGGCAGCTCGTGTGGCGGCAGGGCATCGGTGTAGTGCAGCACCGAGGTCACCGGCAGGTTCTCACAACCGACCGGACCGTCGATAACGACCTGCAGACCCTTGATCGCCGTGAACACGTAGACCGAGCCCCAGTAGCCCCCTGCGCGATCATGATCGAGCACCAGCATCAGACGTGCTCCTGCGCCTTGCGGCGCTTGGCCTGCCGCTCGAGCTGCTTGCGATAGGCCGCGCGAAACGCAGTATGGTCGCTCGGGATGTCTTCCCAGATCCCGGCCCGATCGGACTGGCCGACACCCTCGAAGAACTCCCGCATCTGATCGAAGCGGTCCTTGCTGGCCATCGCCGCGTTGATCACCTGGGCCAGGGAGCCTGCCCCGGCCGGCCCCATGAGTGGGCGCGCGGATATCAGGTTCGTGAAGTACAGCGACGGGATGGCTCGCTCCTTGGCCTTCTGCACGACCGGCGTGGTGCCGATCGCGAGGTCCGGCTCAAAATCGAGCATCGCGGCGAGGTCGTCTTCGAGCGAGGCGCGATAGCGCACCTCGACGCCGCGCGCCTCCAGCCAGTCGCGGTCGGCGTCGGACCACTGGGTCCGACCGCAGGCCGTTCCGACATAGCGAACGTCTGCGCCACACTCGATCAACAGACGGGCGACCAGTAGCTCCGAGCCTTCGTAGCCCGACAGCGTTATGCGCCCGTTGATGCGACTGCCCGCCAGCGCGCCCTTGACCGCCGGCAGCGCCGCGTTGCTTGCAAGTGCCAGGCGCGATGCGCTGACATCGAAGGTCTCGGCAACCGCTCTGAGCCAGTCTGCCGTCCCTTCATAGCCGACCGGTGCCGACCCGATGCAGGGTCTGCCGGCCTGCTCGAACTCGCGGATCGACGCGGTGTAGAACGGATGCAGCGCCGCCACGGCCGCACTGTCCAGCGCGGCATAGAGCTCACGCCATTCGCGGGTTGGTACGGCAGGCCCGGCCGCGAGATCCATCGGTTCGAGCAGTCGCCCGATACCGACGGCGTCGACCGGGAAAATCTCGCCGAGCAATGCCAGCGTCGGCTTGTCGCTGCGCCCCTGGGCCGGTTCCTGGACCGGGCCCTGTTCGGCCTCTTTGCGCGCGTAACGCAACATCGCGCCGGCCAGTACGTCTTTCGCCTCGGCATGTGTCGGCACGCCAAAGCCCGGGACATCGATACCGATGATGCGCACGCCATTGACCTCTTTCGGTAACAGGTCGAGCGGCACACCGGAGGCGGTTGGGACGCACAGGTTGATCACGACGACGGCGTCGTTCTTTTCCGGATCGGCAAGCTTGAACACCGCTTCGCGTATGTCCTCGAACAGCTTGCCGGTAACCAGGGTCTCGGAATCGAACGGCACATAGCCGACCGTCCGACGCGCACCGTAGAAATGTGAGGTGAAGGTCAGGCCGTAAACGCAACAGGCCGAACCGCTGAGCACGGTCGCGGTGCGGCGCATCCGCAGTCCGACACGCAGCGAACCGAACGCCGGACACATACTCTGTGGTTGATCGTGCGGCCCCTTCGGATAATCGACGGCAAACTGCTCGAGCAGGGCGTTCTTGCCGGCCGACTCGGCCGCACGTTTCATCTCTGTCGCACCTGCATGACAGCCGAGGCCGTCAGCCGTGGTCGTGGAATCAGAGGTCTTGGGGTCAGACGGTGTCATAGATGACCTCGAGCGACGGCTTGGAAACCGCGGCCTGACCACACATGTCTTCGACGGTTGCCGGTTGCAGCACCACATCGCGTCCCACGGCGTCGCCGGCGAACAGATCCAGCAGACCATCCTGGGTCAGTGGATTCGGCTGGTGCGGCGGGGCCTCCGCGACGTTGCGTGCCAGGTCGGAGAACAGCGGGCCCCAGTGACCGTCGGGGAAGCCGATGATTTCGTAGTTCGCGCTTTTACGCCGGATGTCCTCGTTCGCCGGGATCGACGCAAGCTCCGGGATCCCCACGGCCTTGCAGAAGGCCTGGGCCTCGCCGGTACCGTCGTCCTTGTTCGTGACCATGCCGGCGACACCGACATTGCCGCCGAGGCGACGGAAATACTCGACCGCCGAACAGACGTTATTGGCGACGTACAGCGATTGCAGATCGTTCGACGCAACGACGATGACCTTCTGGCACATGTCACGTGCGATCGGCAGGCCGAAACCGCCGCAGACCACGTCGCCGAGGAAATCGAGCAGGACATAGTCGAAGTCCCAGTCGTGGAAGCCCAGTTTATCGAGCGTCTCGAAACCATGGATGATGCCGCGACCGCCACAGCCCCGGCCGACCTCCGGTCCGCCGAGCTCCATCGCATAGACGCCGTCGCGCTTGAAGCAGACGTCGCCGATCTGCACGGCCTCACCGGCCAGCTTTTTCTTCGACGCCGTCTCGATGATGGCCGGACAGGCCTTGCCACCGAACAACAGCGACGTGGTGTCGCTTTTCGGATCGCAGCCGATCAACAGGACCTTTTTGCCCTGCTGCGCCATCATGTAAGACAGGTTCGCGAGCGTGAAACTCTTACCGATGCCGCCCTTGCCGTAGATCGCAATGATCTGCGTCTTGGCCGCGGCCGGCGAGGTACTCAGCGCACCGGAATCGATGCGCACTTCGTTAGAGGCCTTCACCGGGTTGGCCTGGGGATTCGTCATTCGCTGCGCCTCCAATCAAGGATCATTTTCAGGCAGTCGGCATCTTCGAATGCCGTCTGATAAGCGGCCGCAGCGTCGCGCGGCGATTCACAATGGGTAATCAGGCCGTCCAGCGACAAGCGTCCCTCATCGAGCAGTCGCAGCACCTGTTGCAGGTCGTCCGGGCGCCACTCGGCGGCGATCCGGATGCCGACCTCACGCATGAAGGCCGGCGGGAAATCGAAACTCACCGGGCGCTGATAGAAACCGGCCAGGACGATCTGGCTGCCACGTGCCAGATGCGGGACCAGGCTGTTGATGATCTCGCTGCTGCCGCTGACATCGCAGGCTTCGCGATAATCCACCCGCTGGTCGGCCGTCGGATCGATCACCGGGTAATCGAATTCACCGGCGCGCCGCGCCGGGTTGGTCTCCCAGACGGTCGGGGTCGCACCATCGAGCGCCCGCACCAGGCGCGCAATGAGGCGGCCGAGGACGCCATGTCCGACGACCAACTGCGGCAACCGGGTCGGGCCGTCGAGCGCAATGGCGTGGTATGCGGTCGCGGCCAGTGCAAGCAGCACGCCCTCCTCGGCCAGCGTCTGATTCAAAGGAACCAGGCGCTCCGCCGGCGCGACCACGCGCGCCGCGGCACCGCCGAACAGACCGCGCACGTCGGTGAAACCCCGCGACCCCGGCACGAATACGCGATCGCCTGCGCGCAGGCCGGAGCGCTCTCCACCGCTGACCACACGGCCGACCGACTCGTAGCCGGGCACCAGGGGGTAACCCATTCCGGGGAAGTCCGGCATCTGTCCGAGCCACAGCAGGCGTTCGGTACCTGTGCTGATTCCGCTCCATTCGATGTCGACGACGCAATCGTCATCGCCGGGCGGCGCCAGGCTGACCTGGCTCAGCGCCAGATGACGGGGCCGTTCGAAGACCACGGCGGTCGTATCGAAACCTTGCATCCCAATCCTCGACACGGTGAATGGACGGAGCTCTCAGCACTCCGCGTATGTCATTCTAACTGTACACCTAAGGCTGTCAATTTTCAATGACACTTTGTCATCTCTTTACGCGTCGGCAACCAGCAGGCGGACCAGCAGCGGCCGCGCGGTGCGGACCTCGCGGACACCGGAAAATCCGGCCCGCGCCAGCATGTCCCTGAGCTCGGCGACCCGACGGGCCCGGCCGCTGCCCATTGACCACAGATAGAGTCCGAAATAGGCGTCGCCCATCGGCTCGGCACCCGGGGTCCCGGCCATCGGTTCGGCGATCAGCAGGCGCCCCCCCGGGCTCAAAGCCCTGTGGGCGGCCTCGAGGATCGCCAGCGCCGCGGCGTCGTCATGGTCGTGCACGACCCTGACCAGCGACGCCAGATCGAAGCCCCCGGGAACGTCGTCGCCGAACAGATCGCCGCCGATGACGCGGATACGATCGCCGAGTCCGAGCCGCTCGATACGGTCGCGCGCGATGCCGGCGACCGCGGGCAGATCGAACAGCGAGACCTCGAGGTGCGGCCAGCGGCGGGCCGCCTGACCGACGAAAACACCCTCCCCACCGGCGAGATCCAGCAACCGTTGGTGACGGCGCATCGGGAAGGCATCCAGGATGTCGCTCGCCACGAAGGCCTGTGACTGCGCCATCAGGTCGCTGTAATCGCGCACCGCCGGCGCCTCGAGCTGGCCGGGATCCGAGGCCGTCGCATAGGCCCAGTAACGCGACAGCTGCGAATCGGAGCGATCCTTCAGGAGTGCCACCGGATCTGCCAGGTCGGCATACAACATCGAATGGTGGCGCACCATCGCGCTGATGCCCGGGTTGCCGAGCATCGCGGCGCCATGCGCCCCGAGCGTGTAGCGCTCGTCCCCGCATGGCTGGATCAGCTTCAGCGACGTCGCGGCGAGCAACAGGCGCTGTAGTGCGTCCTGGTCGAGGCCGGTATGGTTGTGCAGCTCGGCGAAGCTGCGCGGCGACTCGGCGAGGAAATCGAGCAGTTCGAGGCTGACGCAGGCGTGCAGCACCTGCGAATAGACAAAGCCAGCAGCAATGTCGAACAACTCACGGGTGCGCCGCCGGGTGATCGGCCGGGTCAACGGGAACCGTGCCGCCCAGCGATGGAATCGGCCGTTCATCAACAACCGGTTGCGCAGCGCCAACCAACGGTCGGTAAGGCTTTGCATCGGACGTTCGCGCGTCGGCGACAGGGGGGCCGCCGCCGATCGGGCGGACGCCTCCTCGGAGGCGTTCATGACAGGTCAGGCCGCGCGGCGCCCCAGGCCCTCCGGGAGAAAGCGCTTGGACTCCTCGACGATCAGCATCTTGAGCAGATCGCCGCCCGGGCAGTCCGGAATCGACTCGACGCCTTCATCGAGCAGGTCGCGCAAGCGCTGGACCGCACCCTCGAGACCCAGCGACTGGACCGCGTTCGGCCGGTCCAGTGCTTCGTCCTGACCGACCGGTTTGCCGATGGTCTCGGCATCCGACGTCGCGTCGCGAATATCGTCGGCGATCTGGTAGCTCTCGCCGATGCGCTGGCCGAGCAGGCGCCAGGGTTCGGCCTCGACACCGGCCGCCGCCGCGCCGGCACTGGTCGCCGCAACGAACAGCGAACCGGTCTTCGACTGATGGTAGTGCGACATGTCGACCTCCGGCTCACACTCCCAGGCCTGCCCGGCCGATATGCCGAAGGGCATCCCGACCGCGCGACTGGTGATCGACAGCAACTTTGGCAGCCGTGCCGGGTACTGGCAGTCGCCGGTTGCCAGCGCGAGCGACTCGAAGCCGAGTACGATCAGGGCATCGCCGGTCAACACCGCGATCTGATCACCGAACGCCACATGCACCGACGGCTTGCCGCGACGCTCGTTGGCATTGTCGAAGCATGGCAGGTCGTCGTGCACCAGCGAGGCGCAGTGCAACAACTCGATCGATGCCGCGGCCGCCGCTGACAAGACCGGGTCCGAATCGCCGTTTGCTGCCGCAACCGCCAGGCAGAGCTTCGGTCGCATCCGCGCGCCGCCGGGAAATACCGCGTAGCGCACCGCGCGCGCCAGCAACGGTGGGCAGGTTCGGTCGGTCGCGCGGCCGATGACGGCCGACAGGACTTGTTCAATCTTGGCATCTGCGTCTTTCATGGCATTCCCCGGGTCCCGGCTGTCTGTTTAGTTTGACATCTTTGATTGTCATGTAGAATAGACACACGGTCAATGATGGTCAACCATCGCGACAGCGCCCGAAGGACGCCAAGATGCAGAAGCCCGGTGATTCACCCGATACCCAGCGGCCTGGGACGGACCCGCCCACGACCGGCCCGCTGCAGTTCGATCGGGCGGTCGCGACCAACGGGTACGCCTGGTGGTACGTCGACGCCCTGAGCGACGACGGACAGCACGGCCTGACGATCATCATCATGATCGGCAGTGTGTTTTCGCCGTACTACGCACGGCAACGCCGGCGTGGCAACGGCCATCCCGAGAATCACAGTGCGATCAACGTGGCGCTGTACGGCAGAGGCGGCAAACGCTGGGCTTTGACCGAACGCGATGCCAACGCGGTCGAGCGCCGCGCCGACCGACTCGCGATTGGGCCCAGCCATGTCACCTGGAACGGCCGCTGGCTGGACATCGCGATCGACGAGGTCACAGTCCCGGTGCCACGCCGACTACGCGGCAACATCCGTGTCCACCCGACCGTGATCAATCCACTTGATTTCGAGCTGGACCGAACGACCGGCCATGTCTGGTGGCCGATCGCGCCCCGCTCACGCGTCGAGGTCGACATGCGTTCACCGGCGCTGCGTTGGCGGGGCGATGGCTACCTGGATGCCAACTGGGGACCCGAGCCGCTGGAGGCGCGCTTCGAGCGTTGGGACTGGTCACGCGGCATGCTCGCCGATGGGCGGTGCGCCGTGCTCTACAACCGTACCGAGCGCAGCCATGACAGCGAGTCGCTGGCCCTGCTGTTCGATCCGCTGGGCAACGTCGAGACCTTCGATGCACCTGGCAACCAGCGCCTTCCCGATACCCCGATCTGGCGCATACCGCGCGGCACACAGGCCGAGGAAGGCTTCCGGCCGACGGTCGACAAGACCCTCGAGGACACGCCCTTCTATGCCCGCTCGATCATCAACACGCGCCTGCTCGGAGAACCACTGACCGCCATCCACGAGAGCCTGTCACTGGACCGCTTCGACAGCCGCTGGGTGCAGACGCTGCTGCCGTTTCGTATGCCGCGTGTGCGCAGCCGCGGGTCACGCGCGGCATCGGACTAAGCGGCAGTCGGGGCCACCGGGCGTCCGTCCGGAATCGGCCGAGGTAACGTCGGCTCGACTCAGCGACCCGCTGCGGCCGTCTCCTGAGCGAGCGACAGATCGGCCTCACGATCGCGGCGATTCAGTTCCTCGATCATATCGATCATGAACAGCACCGGACGGTTGGCGGCCGGCGGCGTCATCGGGACCGGCATCGGCGCGGTTGCGGCGGCCTGCACCAGGAAGGCGGTTGATGCCAGCGCCGGCTCGCGCAGCGACCAGGCCGGCAGTGCGGCGAGATCGCGCAGCCGCGCCAGCACACCGACCTTGCGCCAGGGCGGGACCACAGCGCGGCGACTGACCGAATCACAGGCCTGACGCTCGACCTCCCGTCCGATCTCGGCATACAGCGAGCGCGCGGCATAGATCGCCGGTCGACAACGCCACGGCAGATGGGCGATGCCGCTGTCGGCGCGCCGGTACAGGGTTTCCGCCTCCAACAGCAGACGCCGGGTGACCTGGGCCAGCGCGGCGGACGGGGCCGGTGCCGCGATCAGATCATCGGCACTCAGGTTCGCCTCCTCGAGCCAGGCCAGCGGCAGATAGACCCGGCCGGCCCGCGCATCCTCACCGACATCGCGCGCAATGTTGCTGAGCTGCATCGCCGCACCGAGATCGCAGGCGCGTGCCAGGCGATCCGGATCACGCACCCCCATCAGCATCGCCATCATCGCACCGACCGTGCCGGCGACCCGCGCCGCATAGTCGAGCAGTTCGTCGAACGTCGCATAGCGACGTCCATGGGCGTCCCACGCGAAACCCTCGAACAAGGCCTCGAACAGCCGTTTCGGCAGCCCGAACTCCTGCACCACCCGGGCCAGCGCCCGATCGGCCGGGTCGTCGTGCGGGGCGTCCCGGTAGACCGCATCGAGCCGCCCATGCAGTTCGTGCAAGGCGCGCTCTGGATCGGGATCGTTGTCGATCGCGTCATCGGCGATGCGGCAGAAGGCGTACAGCGCCGATGCCGGCTCACAGAATCCCTTGGGCAACAGAAAGGCCGCGGCATGAAAGGAGCGGGAACCGACCCGCAGTCGGTCACGGCAGTCGGCCAGGTCTGCGGCGTACTGCCGGGTTCGATTAATGGATTGCATGGGCTTCAGGCACCACCTTGTCGAGAATCCGTGCCGAACTCAATACACCGGGCAGTCCTGCCCCGGGATGCGTACCGGCACCGACGAAATACAGCTGGTCCACGTCCTCACTGCGATTGTGCGGTCGGAACCAGGCGCTCTGCCACAACACGGGTTCGAGACTGAATCCGGCACCGTTGAATGAACACAAGCGATCCCGAAAATCGACCGGGGTCATGACCCGCGACGTGACGACCTGGTCCTCGACGCCAGGCAGCAGGGTCTCACCGAGCCGTTTGGCGATCGCCTGACGATACGGCTCGGCCGCGACCGACCAGTCGACGTCGGCCTCGAGATGCGGCACCGGTGACAGCGCATAGAAGGTGTCGCAACCGGGTGGCGCGAGCCCCGGGTCGGTCGCCGTCGGCCGATGCAGGTAGAGACTGAAGTCTTCGGCCAGGCGTTTGTGCGTAAAGATGTCGTCGAGCAGACCCTTGTAGCGCGGACCCAGCATGATGGTGTGATGCGCCAGGTCGTCGTAGCGGCGCCGGGTGCCGAAGTACCAGACGAACAGGCCATTCGAGTAGCGGCTGCGTTCGATACGGCGGTCGGTCCAGTGACGGCGCACCGAGGCCGGCAACAGATAGCGGTAGGTCCAGGCCGAATCGGCATTCGAGACCACGATGTCCGCTTGCAGACGGGTACCGTCGGCCAGCCGCACGCCGGTCGCCCGGCCGCGCTCGACGAGGATCTCCGCGACCTCGGCGTCGTAGCGCAGCTCGTTGCCCTGCCCCTCGATCAGGTCGACCATGCCGTCGACCAATCGTCCGGTGCCGCCGATCGCCGAATGGACACCCCAGTGGCGCTCCAGGTGCGAGACCAGGGAGTAGACCGCGGACACGGAGAACGGATTGCCGCCGATCAGCAGCGGATGGAAGCTCAGCACGGTACGCAGGCGCGGATCCTGGATGTGCTTCGAGATCAGACTGAAGACGCTGCGATGGCCGCGCAGCCTGATGATGTCGGGCACCGCACGCGCCATATCGCGCCAGCTGTCGAACGGCACATCGCCCAATTCGCTGAAGCCGATCCGGCAGGCCTCGCGGCTGATCTCGAGATAGCGCTTGTAGCCTTCGACATCAGCCGGGTTGTAACGACGGATCTCTTCGATCGTCCGATCCAGATCACCGAAGTAGTCGAAGTGGTCGCCACCGTCGAAGCTGATCCGGTAGAACGGCGACATCGGGCGCAGATCGATCTCTTCATCGAAGCGCCTGCCACACAGCGCCCAGAGCTCTTCGAACAGGTGGGGCGCGGTGACGATGGTCGGTCCTGCGTCGAAGGTAAAACCGTCCTGCTGAAACACGGTTGCGCGCCCACCGGGCGCATCGAGTTTTTCGAGTACGGTGACGCGATACCCGCGGGCACCCAGGCGAATCGCTGCGGCCAGCCCGCCAAAGCCGCTTCCGATGACGATTGCGTGGGCCTTGGAATCCGGCCCGGTCGGCGGTCCACCGGCCGCGTAGCTATCCGTCTTCATAATTTGACATTCCAGTCTGTCAAGCGTTGTAGACAGTTTAGCAGCGTGCCGCGCCGAGGCCAAGTGGCAGCTAGCCGAGCACGCGCTCACCCACGTCGAGGATCAGCCTGGCGAACTGCGCCGGGTCCTCTTCATGCCCCAGGTGGCCGAGACCCGGCACCTTGATCAGCTCGCTCTCCGGCAACAAGCGATGTATGCGGCGCGCCTCGGTGAACGGCACCGTATGGTCGTTCTCGCAGGCCACCAGGAACAACGCCACCGGCAGGCCGGGCAACTGACGGGCCATTGGCCCGAGGTCCCAGTTGGCCATCATCCGCAGCGTGCCCGCGACATGGCGCGGCGAGCGGACCAGCTGATGGTAGATGTCGATCATCTGTGGCGGTGGCGTCGACCCGGTCTCCTGAACCAGGCGAGCGACCATGCGCCGGTCGGCGGCGCGCCAGCTGAACAAACGCGGCACCTGCGGAAACATCGCCAGCAGTTTGGCGGCCGGCGTGAAGAACTGCCCGGCCAGACCGCGCAGCGGCAACAGGGCGCCATTCAGACTGATCAACGCCCGCGGCCGGCTCCGCCGGTCGAGGCAGACCCGGGCGAGCACCGCCGCGCCGGCCGAATGGCCGACCGCCAGCGCCGGGTCGGCACCCAGCTTGGCGAGCAACGCTGCCAGGCCATTCGCCATACCGGGCAGTGACGACTGCCGCTCGAGCCCGCTATCGGTGAAGCCATGCCCGGGCAGGTCCGGCGCGATCACCCGATAGCGCTTGGCGAGCAACGGAGCCAGCGTCGACCAGCTGTGCGTCGAAGCGCCGGTACCGTGCACCAGCACCAGGTCGGGCCCTGAACCCAGCACCTGGACATGCCAGTCCATGCCGTCGGCGTGTTCGAACCGGCTGAACTCGGCCAGCGGCCAGTGCCGGCGTGCGCTCGACCAGTTCAGATCGGCGCTGTTCACGACCGCGCCGTTGCAGCCGGCGGGCGCCCGACCTGCTGCACCGCGTCGCTGAGCTTCGCGGCGTCGGCATGCGGCAGCGGCAGGTAGGTACCGTGAAGTGCCTCGGCCAGCCGCTCGGCGCTGGTATGCGGTCGCGGCGAGGTGTCGATCACGATGCTGCGCACGCCGGTCAGGCGCAGCGCGGTCGCGCTCTCGAGCGCGTCGTTCAGGGCCTGTTCGCGGCCCTTGCTGCCGTGTCGCCCAACGTTGGCGCGGCCGTCGGTCAGACAGACCAGGGTCGGTGTCCCGCCGCGCCGCAGCACCAGGTCGCATAGTGCGGCGGCCGCATCGAGCCCGGCAGCCAGGGGCGTGCCGCCACCGCCAGGCAGGGCAGCGAGGCTGCGCTTGGCGCGCACCAGTGACCGGGTCGGCGGCAGCAGCAGCTCGGCGCCCTCGCCGCGGAACGCGATCAGTGCAACCTGGTCGCGCCGGACATAGCAGTCCGCCAGCAGCAGTTCGACCGCACCCTTGGCCTCCGCAAGCCGGTGCAGTGCCGCAGATCCGGACGCATCGACGACGAAGACGGTGGTCGTTTCGGCGCGCTCTTTGAATCGCACCACATGGAAATCGTCACGCTCGACCAGCACCCGCGCCTTGGTGCTGCGCCCCGGGCGACGCCGGCGTACGGCCTGCCACGGCGCCGCCGCGCGCAGGGTGTCGATCAGACTCAGCCGCGCGCCGCTGCGCGGATCGCCGCGGCGCGCGCCCATCGGCCGTCCGCGCAGCTTGCTGCGCTGAACGGCCCCGGACTTGCCACTGCTCTGGGCGCGCAGG
>JASFVZ010000159.1:0-5642 GCA_050049565.1 Chromatiaceae bacterium
CGATCTCGTAGATCGCCGAGAGTTCGGGCAGGTCCGGTGGGGTCACTTCCTCCCAGCTCTCGCCGCCGTTTCGGGTGATGTGCACCCGGCCGTCGTCCGTGCCGGCCCAGAGCACGCCTTGCTCATGCGGGGATTCCTCCAGCCGGTGGATGGTCGAGAAGATCTCCTGGCCGAAGTACTCGGGCAGCCAGGGGGATCCCGCCACCTTCATCTTGTCGGTCATGTTGTGGGTCAGATCCGGGCTGATGATGTCCCAGGTCATGCCCTCGTCGCGCGTGCGGAAGACCACGTTGCCAGCAAAATAAATGGTGTCGCTGTCGTGTGGCGATACCAGGAAGGGTGCCTGCCAGTTGAAGCGGTACTTGAACTCCGAGGCCGGGGTGCCGAACAGGATTTCGGGCCAGATCGGACGCGTTTCCGCCTGTCCCGTTTTGAGGTTATTGACGGTGAACATGGTCGCGCCGCCGAAGGTAGCGCCAGTTGCCAGGGAGTAAACGATGTTCGGGTCACCCGGCTTGGGGATGGCCCGACCGGTCTCACCGCTGCCGATGAAATCGGTCATGTGAATAGGGATTCCGCCCCAGCGGCTTGCGCTCGGCAGGCGGTAGACGATCAGATCCTGGGTGTTGCCGTAGACGTGATAGGGGAACTGGTCGTCGGTGTCGACCCGGTACATCTGCGCGCCGCTCTGATTGGAGAAGCCGGACCAGGTCTTGCCGCCGGTCAGCGTGACCGCTGTACCGCCGTCGTTGGTCGCGATCATGCGGTTGGGGTCTTTGGGGTCGATCCAGATGTCGTGGAAATCGTCTTTGACGCCCGGCTCCAGCACCCAGGACTCACCCGCGTCCTTCGAGCTCCACATTTTGTTGCCGGGCACCCAGAGATGGTCGGCGTTACTCGGGTCTGCCTCGAGGTGATAGAAGTAGAACGGACGCGCGAGTATGTTGGCGTCGGTAGAGACGAGGCGCCAGGTCTCGCCAACGTCGTCAGAGCGATAGAGGCCCTGCTGCGTCTCGTTGTCGATGAGCGCATACACCCGTTTCGGATCCGCTGCGGACATGGTCAGCCCAACCCGCCCCCACGAGCCTTCGGGCAGACCCTCGTTATCGGTGATCTCGGTCCAGTTGTCACCGCCGTCCGTGCTTTTCCACAAACCACCATCGGGTCCGCCGAAGAAGGCGCCCCAGGCTTTACGCTCGAAGGTCCACATAGCGGCAAACAGAACTTTGGGATCCTTCGGGCTCATGACCATGTCGATGGTGCCCGTCAGGTCGTTCTTGAACAGCACCTTCTCCCAGGTCTTGCCGCCGTCCTTGGTGCGGAAGACGCCGCGCTCGGGACTTGGGCCCCAGGCGCGTCCCATCGACGACACGTAGACGTGGTCCGGGTCATCCGGGTGGATGATGATCTGTGATATCTGGCGGGCCTCGTCGAGGCCAAGGTGCTCCCACGTCGCGCCGCCATCGGTGGTCTTGTAGACGCCATCGCCCCAGGATGCGCTCTGGCGCATCTGCGGCTCGCCGAGCCCGACATACATGATGTCAGGGTTCTTCTCGTGCAGCGCGATGGCGCCCACGGAAGCGTAGCGGAACTGCCCCTGGCCAACCGGTTGCCAGTAGGTTCCGGCGTCCTCAGTCTTCCACAGGCCGCCGGAGGAGTGGCCGAACCAGAACACTTGGCGGTCGGTGGGATGACCCACCACCGAGCTGCCGCGACCGCCGTTGAAGGGGCCGATGTTGCGCCATTCCAGGGCCTTGACGGCAGCCTGAAAGGCGCCCTTGGACTCGTCGGCTACGGCTGGCACGACAATAAGACCCACCAAGAGGGCAGCAGCCAGCGAAATCGCCAGCGCACGCCTAGGGTTTTTTGTGCGTCCTTTATTTAATTCCCGTTGCAGCAGGCCAGTCTTTAATCGTCTGCGCATGAGTTCATTCCCCTGCGATTTCTTTCAATGCCATCGCTGTCCCGACCCCATGTCGTGACCGTCAGCTTGAGTGGTGTGACACGAAAACCGTTTCATAGCTGGACGGTGTCGGGTGTCGATGTACCGCATACGGGAAGCAGAATAGTCAGCCGGTTCGAGCTGCACTTTGCATTTTCGCCACGGAAAATAAAAAAAATGGACGAAACGGCAAATTGACTCTCAGAATTCTGGCCAATCCGCCGCGCAATCGGTCTAACCTGTTGGACTATGTCCGAGCCCGAGACCGCAACCAGTGGCCCGATAGGCCTGCCGCTGATAAGACTCAGCCTGGTGAAACCGATCGTTCAGGAGGTCGAGCGCCGCGGCGTCGCCGTCCATGACCTGCTAGACGAGCTATCCCTGTCTCGTGACGCCGTCTTCTCGAGTGAGCTGTTCGTGCCCGCACAGGTCATGTATACGTTGTTGGAGGCCCTGGCACGGGCAGCGGAGGATCCCTACCTTGCGGTCGCTATCGGCGAGAACCTGGATCTAACCAAGTGGCCGGTGTTCATCGAGGCAGTATCCGGCGCAAGCTCTGTAGGGGACTTCTTCAATCGTTTCACGATCGCGGCGAGGGCCCACGCCACGTCGATCAAGTATGAGCTAACCACCGACGGTGCTCAGGCCCTGTTCAAGGCGCGGCGGGGATTCACACCAAATATGGTTCCCGCGCAGGCCGATGCCTTTTATGCCGGTCTGATCGTCAACATCTTCCAGCATGCCATCGGCATCGACTGGGAGCCGAAGCACGTTACGGTTACCGTCTGCGACCTTCACGCAGTGCCCAGTCACTATCACGGCATGTACCTGCAGCAAGGTGATAAGAGCGGCGCTACGATCCGCTTCCCAATGGCGTGGCTGCTCCTGTCCTTCTCGCAAAAGTTCTCTGCCCAAGGAACTCAAGACAGTTTTCTCTCTCCGCCTCGCGCCCTCATCAATGCCATCCGGGAGTCACTGAAACCGTACCTGCACCTGCCTGACCTGTCGGTCACAAAGGCGGCCGAGATTTGCGGCTTCAAGGAGCGTGTACTCAGATCCAAACTGCATGATTTGGATACCAGCCTGAGCCGGGAGATGGCGTTGTTGCGCGAAGAAAGGGCAACCCAGCTGCTACGGGAAACCAACACGAGCATCGCGGAAATCGGCGACGCGGTTGGATTCTCAGACCCCGGCAGTTTCACCCGTTCATTCAAGAAATGGACTGGCATGTCGCCGAAGGAATACCGGCAAAGGTATCGCACGGGGTAACTGTGAGGATACGTGGCATTTATTGGGACGGTACCTGTCGGTCCCACTGCGGCTTTTGAGGGCGCGATCTCGACGATGAGCGCCCGCTATCGCTCCACCCGCACCAAAACCGATCTACAAGGATCAGTGAATCCGCTCAGGCGTGTCACCGCTGCGACCAAGTAGAATACTCAACCCTGCACACTTCGCTCGACGGCGACACGCCATCAGAAACCACGGGAGAAATTACCAGCCGCCGTGCTGACATCAACCAATTCCAGTGGAAATCTCATTGCCGTGGGCTATACCAGTTACCCATGGCAGCTTGAATAACAATATCGCCATACACAGGACGGCGCCGCCGGAAACCGTCACAAATCTGACATTGCACGTAGTTGAATGATCAACGGATCGATGTCGTCGCTAACAATGCTCCACAGCGTGTCGTTATCGATGCCGAGATACCCATGGATCAGGCGGTTTCGGGTCGCAATGACCTGCCGCCACGGAATGTCTTCGTGCTGCTCGCGTACCTCGGCAGGCACATGGGTCGCTGCTTCCCCGATCAATTCCAGGTTGCGCAGGATGGCATCGTACTTCAGTTCGTCCTGTTCAAAAGTAGCCCGGCCGATACCCTCGCTGTACGTGCGCACCTTTTCAGCAAAGCGCAACATGTCGTCTATATAGAACCTCCACTCGCGTTCAGACATTAACAGCCTCGCGCTCGATGTAAGGCTTGAGTTCCGACCGCAACGCTTTTTCGGTTACCAAATCAACGGCACAGCCCAGTTCATCTTCCAAATAAAATTGCACACCGAAGTAACGGGCTGAGGTAGCCGGCCCGTCGAAGCCGACGACGATGTCCACGTCACTATCAGGGCGGGCCTCGCCGCGAACGGTCGATCCAAACAACGCGAGCCGCGTCACACCATAGCGCTCGGCGAGCACGGGTTTCGCCGCTCTCAACGTTTGTATCACCTGCTGTCTGTCCATCTTTCCGCCCCGCACCCCGGCCGTATCACGCCGGTGATGGTGTCACATCTCACGTTTACCGCGACACTGAGGATAGTCTCGTTCGCGCGATGGGCTATCGCATAGCGGCGCCCTCGCCTTGATATCATACGCAACTTGCGTATACTTGCCAATGAAACTGGTTTTCCTGGAGACCCCTTTATTCACGCGCCTCCTCGGCGACTATCTGACCGACAAGAGCTATCGGAGATTGCAGCTTGCGTTGATGGAAAAGCCGGAAATGGGCGACGTGATGTCCGGCACCGGCGGGTTTGGCAAAGTCCGTTGGGAAGACGCTCGTCGCGGCAAAGGCAAGCGGGGCGGACTGAGAGTCATTTATTGCAACCTGTCGGCCGATCACCAGGTATGGTGCTTCACGCTCTATGACCAGGATGAAGCCGCCGACCTGACGACCGAAGAGAAGAAGGTATTGAAGAAAGCCATCCAGGCCGAGTTGGAGGCCAGGAGACGAAAGCCATGAAACAAAAGCGCAAGTTGTTCGATGAGCTGATGGACGGCGTCGACGCCATGCAGCAACACCGCGAGGGGAAAATCACCCTGCGTTCGCATGAGATCGAGGACCTACCCCCGCTCGAAGTGGACGCGGATCTCATCCGCGACACGCGGGAACGTATGCACGTCTCGCGCGCCGTGTTTGCCCGCCGCCTGCGCGTCTCGACACGTACCTTGGAAAACTGGGAGCAAGGACGGGCGCGGCCCAATGCCCAGGCCGCGGCATTGATTCTGATGGTGAGGAAGTTCCCCGATACGCTGGAGAAACTCAGCGAGTTAGGGCACCGGGCGGCTTGAATGTTCGGGGAAAAATCAGCCGAATCGATTTGGGGGTATCTGTGGGGGCATATTCAGCGTTTCGCATTTTAAGTGACTGATTTACAAGGCAATGTGATTGTCGCCGCCTCCACCAGTTTTTAGCACGTATTCCATTGATTTAAAAAAGAATTTTTGAGTTCAATTTCCTATCTGCCGAAGATTCGGCCTGATTTATCAGCGTTTTCCTAGGGTTTCAGGTCCGGGGCGAGCGAAATCCAGTTACCTGCACTGCTCGAATCCTAGCTTCCCCTATCAACTCAGTCTGGGGGTATTTTTGGGGGCACTTTCGCGCCCTCATCCAAAATACCCCCATCCGAAGCCCGAAGCCGGCTGGCGATCGCCCGCCGACCAGAGTGCAGCGGCGAATTTTGTTGTTTTGTGTCGGTAGTTATTGACTATTACCGGCATTTCACAACACCATGGTCACATGACCACTTCGCATCAAAACATCCTCGATCTCGCCGCCGAGCGCGGACTCATTCGACCACGCGATCTGACCGAGCGCGGGCTACCCACTGTTGCCCTCACGCGGCTGGTGCGGCAAGGAGGGCTCCAGCGCGTCGGACGTGGCCTGTACGCACTTCCGGATCGACCGGTCTCGGAACACAAC
>JASFVZ010000160.1:0-5613 GCA_050049565.1 Chromatiaceae bacterium
CTCGGCTATCGGTATGAAGGCACCGGGTGCAACCAGACCGCCTTGTTCATCAAGCATCCTCACCAGCACCTCGGCGTGCACCTCGTTGTCCAGGCTCGGTCGCGACGTCGGCACGATCGACTGCCGGTAGAGGACCAGCCGGTCATCCTTGATCGCCTGACGGATGCTCGACGCCTGGCTCAACTCATCCATGCGATGCAGTATCTTGGCCGAGTCGATCGCCCCGACGAACACCCGGTTGCGGCCGCGTTCCTTGGCCGCGTAACAGGCCGCATCGACCGTTGCCAGCAGGTCCTCGATCTCCGCGGTATCACGGGTCACTGAGACCATGCCGATGCTCGCCCCGACGTGAAAGATGCGATTCTGATACTGGAAGCGACGGTCGTTGATGATCTCGATGATCTCACCGGCGATCTCGAGTCCGCGCTCGCGCGAACAGTGCTGCAGGATAACGCCGAACTCATCGCCCCCCAGACGGGCAACGACATCGGCCTGGCGCAGCTGGCTGAGCAGACTGGCGCTCACCTGCCGCAGCAGGTCGTCGCCTGCACGATGACCGCAGGTGTCGTTCACTGCCTTGAATTCGTCGAGGTCGATGTAGAGCAGGCAATGGTGGCTGTCGGTACCGCGGGTATCCGCGATAACGGTCTTGAGCCCACGGCGGAATTCCGAGCGGTTGAGCAGCCCGGTCAGGTCGTCCCGACTTGCCTTCCAGGCCAACCGTCGGCGCAGCTCGCGTTCGCGATGCACATCCCGGAAAGTGATCACCGAGCCGTTGTGCGGCGACGCGCGGTCGATCGGTGCAACGGCGCAATGGACCGGGGTCTCCCGACCATTCACCGCTCTCAGAACCGCATCTTCGAAACGGATCTCCGTATCCCTGTTGGCAAAAGCCTCGAGGTAGAGCAGACGTTCGCCGGTCACCTCGCTGGTCAACTCCAGCGCATCGTAGAGGTGCGAGCCGACAACCGATTCATCGCGTCTCCCCAGCAACTGTTCTGCTGCCGGGTTCGCATAGGTGATGTGACCGTCCGGGTCGGTCGTCAGTACGCCGTCGGCGATCGACGCGAGCGTGACCACGGCCTTTTCCCGTTCACGCAGCAGCTGGCGCTCGGCCTTACGCCGCAATTCGAACATGCGCAATCCGAACGCGGTGATGATCAACACCGAGAGCAGGACCAGACCGACCACCTGCAGTGATTCGCGGCTGGCCGACGAGTACTCGTCTTGGTTCACCAGAACGACGCCCTTGACCAGCTGGTTCGCGATCGGCAGCGACTGCGCCATCGCATGGTACTTGGCTCCCGCGACGACGAGGTTCAGCAGTTGCCCATCAACCCCAAGCCCCTCCACCGCCGGCCGGTCGACCGAGGTATTCAGCCCAAAGGCCTGATCCTGCCAGTAGAGAAAGGCCTCACCGTCTACCTTCGGCGCGATGACTGCGGCCAGTGATGCGCTGTTGAGTGCAAGGCCCGCGCACAGCCGGCCCAAGGCCTGGCCCTGCTGCGATACAGTGACCATCCGCTCCAGGAAAAGCCGGCCATCGGCAACGGCCAGACTCTCGTCATTTCCAAAACCGGAGCTCTGACAGGCTGTACCGCTTTCAGGCTGATCCCCGACCCAAACCATCTCGTTGCCGTCCAGGTCGAAGACCCCTACGTACTCGAACTCGGACAGCTCGAACTGGGTCCTGAGATAGCGTCGCATCTGTGGACGGATATCGAGGCCCATCGTGACCTGCAGCGTATTGTCCGCAGCCAGCCGCGACAGCGCCGCGCGATAGTCCTCCAGCCCTTTGCTGATCACCAGCTCCAGGATATTCAGACTCGTGGACAGGCGCTTGCGGTGACTCTCGTCGATCTGCTGCACGAAGCCCTGCCAGAGCAGATAGGCCACGACCAGTGCCGGCAACAGCATGCCGGCGGCCAGGGCCAGCGCGAAAGGCCGCCTGGCCATCCGGCTGAAGCTCGATGCTGCTGTCCCCGGCACCCTTGGCCTCAGGGGTCGGAACGCGCCGTTTTCTGCCCGACCGGTCTGGCATAGACGCGATCAGCCGCAGTCAACAGGGGTTTCGGTATGTCGATTCCGAGCGCCGTGGCCCGGTCGAGGTTGAACACGATAGCGTAGTCCTCGGCGTCTTCCACCGGGATCATCCCGGCCATCTCACCGGAAAGGATCCTGGCCGTCTTTGCACCGGCCATGCGTCCCATCGCCGTGAAATCGACCGCCGCGCCACCAAACAGCCCGATCTTCGAGAAGAAGTAGTTCAGTGCCATCTCGGGCTTGGTGCTGTTGGCTGTCGTCCAGGCGAAGATATCGCTTGCGGCATAGGTATCTCCGGTCTCGGTCTTGAGCTTCAGCGCCGCCGGATAGATCGCCCGAACGGTGGGATCACCGTTGATCTCTTCGATCAGGGCCTTGTATTCGGCAAAGTCCTTCACCCGTCGCAGCTCCCAACCGAGCGGCAACTCCATGCCGGCGAGTTCCAGCTCGAACTGACGGGTGATCGCATTGCCGGTCGGCGAGAAATCGGTGATACCCACTACCCGGTCTCCCGGTTCGATACCACCCATCGCGGCGCTCACGACGCGCAGAGACTTGACGAGGTGCAGCTTTTCGTAGACGCCGGTGACGTTGTGTCCCGGCGCGCCAAGGCTGTTGAGGAACTTCGCCTTGCGGTCGTAATCCTGCGGCTGACCGTTCATCCCGCTGAATACGACGGACAGGTCATCACGCCCCACCAGCGGGAGCATGACCTCGCGGATCGCGTTGTCATCGAGCACGACCAGGACATGCGGACGAAACTCGGCGACCTCGCCAAGGGCCATGGCCGCACGTTCCTTGATGGCCTCTGGCGTGGTGTAGACCTTCTTGGTATCCATGTACACCGAGCGAAGCTCGAGGTTGTCACCTTCCACCCATCCGCCTGCGGCGAGTGCCGCCGCAACCCCCTCGCCCTGCGGTCGACCGCAGATGTGCTCGCTGCCGTAGCTATGGACGACCAGGACCCTGGCCATCTCCCCCGGTTGCGGTGCAACGGCAACGACGGCCTGTGCCGCGGTCAGCACGGCCGTGATCAACAAGACTCGAATCAGCATAGGTAGACCTCTGTTTGACATGGCTAGTTGTCGGCACCGGTCACAGCGCAGGCGCCACCACGGACCTCGGCATACCTGCGTCATCGGCAGCAGCCCGAAAAACTGAGTTATCTCAACGAAATGGGAGCACTGTTCCCATCGAAAAAACGGACCGCGGCGAACCCCGCTGCGGCATGCGCTCAGGGGTGCCGCGGCAACACGGGACACGGCAGCCCGGCAGGTCCCTTTCAGCTACCGGATTGACCCAGTGCTACAGGGCGTCCTGACCGCCACCGCGCTGACCGAATCTGCAGGCGCTGCCAGCGAGTCGCGACATTGATTCTGTCGTGCCCGACTGATAGCGTGATGGTTCGGACGGTTCGGGACCCGTCCGCAAATCGAGTCGGCCGCCAGTTAGGAGATGTAGTAATGATGCGCCTGGTACAACCGATTTCCTGCCCCGCTTGCACCTTCGATTACCCGCCCAGTGACGGATACGTCTGCACATTGGCCGGCTACGACCATTTTCGTTGTCCTCAATGCAACGAAATGGTGTCCAAGGTCATCGATTCCGAAGACGGGGCCGATATCCAGGAGTAGCCGCGCAGTACCCAGTCCGCCGGGTGCGACCAACCCCATGGGTTGGGACGCAGCGCGGCGCTGCTCAGACGGGTCTGCCGGTCAGTACGGGTACAAGCTGCGGCAGGCCGATGACGGTCCCTCGACCATCAACCGCAGCGGCCCAGCTGACGCGCTAGTGCGCTGGTGTGACCAAACCCGTTAACTGAGAGGGCAAGTGGATCCGCCTTCAATGGATCCTGTCGTTTCGATTGCTATCATTCGCGTCTTTCAGCCACCTTCCGATCGGATGAAGATGCTGCTACGGCGCTTCCGTATTCTCCTGCTTGCCGGCCTCGCGGGGCTCATGCTCTCGACCGCTACCGCCGCTGCTGAACCCGAACAACCGCTAACCCGTGGCGACATCGATCGGGTACTGGCCGCATTGGAAGACACCGAGCGTCGCGACGAGATTATTGAAACGCTGCGCGCGCTGCGGGAAGCGACCGGGGACGAAAAAGCCGATGAGGAAAGAGAGAACGTCAAGACGGCGGCCGCTGAGCTGGTCGAGTCGGTGTCACGCAAGGCGCAGGAAGCCAGTGACTCGGCGGCGCAGCTGCTCGACTCCGTCAACGAACTGCCGACAGCGCTGGTCGCCGCGGCCGTGGAACTCGAGGATCCGGAGGTGCGCACGAAATGGCTGGCGATCGCCTGGCGCCTGCTAGCAGTGCTCGGTACGGCCCTGTTTGTCGCCATCTTTCTCCGTGTTCTGCTGCGCCGGTTCAGACCGCGGTCGGCCGAAGACGACGTCCCGATGCTGGACCGCCTGGGCAAACTGATCTGGCGGTTCCTGCTGGATCTCGCACCCATCATAGGTCTCGCGGTGACGGCCTACGGTGTCCTGACCCTTGTCGACCCGCGCGAGGAAACCCGCCTGGTCGCTATCGCGCTGATCAATGCATCGGTCTTCTCGCGACTCGTGATCGCCCTCGCCGACTCCCTGCTGGCCCCAGACTCCTCCGGGCTCAGGCTCTGGTCGATCTCCGACGAATCGGCGCGCTATCTCTTCCGGTGGACGAAACGGCTGGGCCAGGTCTCGATCTATGGCTTCTTTGGCCTCCAGGCGGGCTTCCTGCTCGGTCTCGACCTCGCGATCTACGAGAGCCTGCTGCGGCTGCTCGGCCTCGCGCTACTGGCGATGCTGCTGGTGCTGGTCGGCCAGAACCGCCGCGACGTCGCGGCCGCTATCGCGCCCGATCGAGCGGAAAGTGATGATGAACCGGGGGCCGTCTCGTCGCTGCGCAAGGGCCTGGCACGAGTCTGGCATCTGCTGACAAGCGTTTACCTGATCGGGATCTATGTCATTTGGGCGCTGCGGATCGAAGACGGCGCGAGCTACCTGCTGCAATCCACCGCGCTCACGGTGCTGGCCCTCGCGGCGGGCCGGCTGCTGTCTCACGCCATCGACCAGGGGTTCGACCGCGACCTGAAGCTGTCGGACGGGATTGGCACCCAGTTTCCCGGTCTCGAACGGCGCCTGAATCGCTATCTTCCGGCACTGCGCCAGCTCGCCAAACTCTTCATCGCCGCCGCCGTGGTGCTGCTGATCGGTCATGCCTGGGGTGTCGACACCCTGGCCTGGATAACCGAGGGGTCCGGCCGCGTCTTCGTCAGCGCGACACTCGATATCCTGCTGGTACTCACCGTCGCCTTTGTACTCTGGGAGATCGCCAGCGGCGGCATCGAAAGCTACCTGGCGGAGAACGTGCCGAACGCCAGCTCGCGGGCGCGCTCGGCACGCACCAGGACGCTGCTGACCGTCGCACGCAATGCGCTGCTCGTGGTCCTGACCGTCGTCTCCTCACTGATGATCCTGTCCGAGCTGGGCCTAAACATCGCGCCGCTGCTCGCCGGGGCCGGCGTCGTTGGTCTGGCGATCGGATTCGGCGCCCAACGACTGGTGCAGGATGTCATCAAC
>JASFVZ010000015.1:0-11319 GCA_050049565.1 Chromatiaceae bacterium
GGCGCTTGGATGCCAGAACACGCCGACGTTCAAACCGCAAAATGGCGACCCGGACGTTTCGGCGATCGGAGTGAGCAGGCGGGTCGAATCCACTTCGGAATAGCGCGCGTTCGGGTCCTTGATCTTTTCCGGATCCAGTCCGGCGGCATTGAACAGTGCCTCAGGGTTCAGTCCATAGTGTTCGGCGGCCCGCCGGAGCACTAGACGAGAAGACGCAAGCGCGGTTACACGCATGGTCGGGACATCCGGCGACCGGAGGGTCGAATCCCAGCGACACTTCAGCGATTCAGTTGCTCGACGGCTGCGAGCATGAAGTCGACTGCGCGCTTCACGTCGCCGTCGCTCAGCGCATCGTTGCCGCCGCGTGGCGGCATGCGCCAGCCGTTGTCGCCACGGATCCCCTCGATGGCATTCTCGTAGAGGCTTTGCCGATCCCGAGCCAGCCTTGACTGCCAGGCGGCATAATCCACAAGGGCCGGCGCTCCGGCCACGCCGAGCAAATGGCAGTTGCGGCAGACCTGCATCCAGGTGGCCCGCCCCTGCTGCAGGTCCACCTCTGCGAAACTGGGCACCTCGATCTTCGGGCTGTCCTCGCCGCAAGCGGCCAACAGGCCTGCACCGGTGATTATCAGCAAGCCGCGCAGGTAGTTCACTTTTCGCATAGGTCCGGAGGTTTCCTGTCCCGATCGGTCAGGTTCATCGGGTGTGCCTGCATAGACTCACTTGTCGCCGAGCTTCTTCACGTTGGCAACGATCTTGTTCTGCCATTCCCTGGCCCAGGCCGGCTGTGGCAGATTCCAGCCGATCACGATTCCGATGGCGATCCAAAACAACGTTGACATGACGTTCTCCCTGGCGCGGGTCGTTCGACATGATCGCCTACCCGGGTGCGGAGCGAAACAGTCGAGGTCACTGAATTGCTCCGGCAACGGAAACCGCGGTGCTCGAACACCAGATGCGTTAGGTCGGGCACGTCCAACCGGGCGAGGGTCCCGCCGATCGTGTTGTCCGATTCCAGGAACGTGTGTCCGGTGTCAGAGATCGCCGTCGCGATAGATGTTGGCCCGTGACCAGGGGACGGCATTGTTCCCCCTGCGTGAGAACAGCACCTGGAACAACTGCAGGTGCCCGACTTCGAAAGCGGTTTTCGACGACAGCAGATAGAAGCGCCAGGCGCGGACGAATTCCGACCCGAAACGCTCGCGCACCTGATCGACGGCCTGCTCGAAGCGCCTGTGCCAGTGATCCAGCGTCAGTGCGTAGTGCAGGCGGATGTTTTCGATATCGAGGATCGAGAAGCCGGCCGGGCCAAACAGCGGCATCATCTGACCGATCGAGGGTGGATAGGCGCCGGGGAAGATATGCCGTTCGATCCAGGCGTTCAGCGGCCCAGGCCGATCGGTGCCGATGGTATGGATCAGGCCGCGTCCAGTGTTCGGCAGGCAACGGTCCATGACCGCGGCCAGTTCGGGATAATGCCGCGGACCGACGTGTTCGAGCATGCCGACCGACACGAAGACATCGTATTCGCCGTCGATCTTGCGATAGTCACCGTCGACGAACTCGACGGCATGATCGAGACCCTCGGCAACGGCCCGTTCGCGCGCCCACTGCAGCTGCGATTTCGAGATGTTGAACGCTCGCACCTTGACACCGTAGTGCCGTGCCATGTGCAGCGCGAACGCGCCCCAGCCACAACCCGCCTCGACGACACGCTCGCCGGGCTGCAGGTCGAGCTTGCGGCAGATCAGGTCCATCTTCGCCGTCTGTGCCGCCTCCAGCGAGACCGCGGGCGTCGGGAAATAGGCACAGGTGTAGACCATCTGCTCATCCAGCCACAGCCGGTAGAAATCGTTGCCGAGGTCATAGTGGCTATGGATGTTGTCGCGCGCCCTGTCCACAGACCCGGGCCTTGGGCGCATCAGCAAGGTGCGCAAACGACGCCCAAGACTGTTGCGATCGAGCGAGCGTCGGGCACGCTGCACGACATCGAGCAGGTGCCCCAGATCGTCGCCCGGCTCTACACGCCCCAGCACGTAGAGCGCCGGAAACTGATACTCCGGATTGCTCAGCAGCCGCCACAATGCGCCGCGGTCCCGGATATGCAGATCGCATTCCGGTACGACACCGGGGGCGACCCGGACAGAACCATCCCAAAGCACACAGCGCAACGCCGGACGTCCGAGCGCGTCGAGCAAAACGCCGAGCAGGTAGCGCTCTACCGGGAGTGTCGGCCTGTGCGCTTGCGACGGCATGCGCGCGGCACCACCGACCTGACCGCCCGGCATCGCGCTGACCTTGTTGGATTCCTGATTTACCGTTTTCATCGCAATGCAACCGGGGTTGTCGCTTGCGCCACTTGACGCCTGTATCGGACCTTAAGGCGTCGAAACCTTGAAACTGCCCTACCTCTAACCACAAGC
This sequence comes from Chromatiaceae bacterium, assembly GCA_050049565.1. Lineage (GTDB taxonomy): Bacteria > Pseudomonadota > Gammaproteobacteria > Chromatiales > Chromatiaceae > Thiosocius. The sequence continues at coordinate 2,424 of JASFVZ010000015.1, forward strand.
CTAGACAGTCCGTGCCGAAGTGCCAAAATTCCGGAAGGACCGCGGCGCGAACCGACCGGCCATTCGGAGACCACCATTCAGACCTGGGACGCGATCATCGTCGGCGGCGGCCCCGCGGGCTCCAGCTGCGCCTGGCAATTGCGTCGGCGCGGGTTGAGCTGCCTGGTCCTGGACAAGTGCCGCTTCCCGAGGTTAAAGCTGTGCGCGGGCTGGATAACACCGGAGGTCGTGGCCGATCTCGAGATAGACGTCAAGACCTACCCGCACCGATTCCTGACCTTCGAACAGACCCGGGTGCACCTGTTCGGCCTCTCGTCGACGATGCGCGCACCGCAGCATTCGATTCGACGTTACGAGTTCGACGACTGGCTGTTGCGGCGGTCCGGCGCGCCGGTCACCACACACGAGGTGAAACGAATTGCGCAGAAAGACAATCACTTCGTAATCGACGATAGCTTTCGGTGCACACATCTGGTCGGCGCCGGCGGCACCGGCTGTCCGGTCTACCGCGCGCTGTTTCGGGAACATAATCCCCGCGCCCGCTTGCTGCAGGTAGCGGCGCTCGAGCACGAACTGCCCTGTCGCTGGGAGGACGGCGCCTGTCATCTCTGGTTCTTCGATAAGGGATTGCCCGGCTACAGCTGGTATGTGCCGAAGGAGGACGGCTACCTGAATCTCGGTACCGGCGCGATCGCGGCCCGGCTGAAGCAGCGCGAACAGCGACTCGGCACGCACTGGGCGCATTTCATCACGACCCTGCGCCAGCGCGGGCTGATCCCGCAGGGCCTGTCACCCGAGCCCGGCGGTCATTCCTATTATTTGCGCGACCGGGTGGACATCAAACGGCACGGCAATGCGTTCGTGATCGGTGACGCAGCAGGGCTGGCAACCCGCGACATGGCCGAGGGGATCGGGCCGGCGGTGCGCAGCGGCATCCTCGCCGCCGATGCCATCGCCGACGACAGCGCTTACCGGATCGACGTCATCTCCGAATACAGCCTCCCGCGCGGCCTGAAGCGGCGCGCCCTGGAGTGGCTGTTCCTGGGTCACGGTCGCCGGTAGCTGGTGGAATCGCCCGCTATCGCAGGATGAAGCTCTCGAAACCCGGACCAGGCGAGTCATTACGAGGCCGAAGACCAGGGAGTAGAGCCACCATGTGCCGTATAGCGTTCCGCCGATACCAGACAGGAAGCGCACTTACAGCGCCAACGGCACGATCAATCGTCTGAAGCCGAGGAACTCCAAGCAGGTCTGCATTCGTCATGGGACCACGGCCGTGACCCGAACGAACATCGAAGCAGTACCTTGAACTGCCCGATCTGGTTCGCCGCACGCGCTTCACCGGGAGGTCCCCCGACGAGCACACGGCGGGGCCGGACGATACTCGTCAGGACTGACCCGCAGACGGTCGCGATGCCTGGTCCGAGGCACTGGTCGACGGCTGCGCCTGCATGCCAGCGGACGGTCCTGGCTGTAGCGATGACATCGTCCGGTCCAGGTAATACGAACGCCAGTCGAGCTGCGACCGAATGTGGCTCTCGATTACGGGATGGAGTTGCTCGTCCACCCCCTGCAGGGCCTCGTCGACCCATTGCCGTGGTGCATTGGCAGCGTGTCCGAGCGCCGTAGTCGCGGTCATCAGTCCGACAAGGACAACCGCCCGAAGACCGGTCGATCGCAACCGGCGTACGACGACAGGTCGAAGGCCCAGGTTGCTCACGCGGCGATCTCGTAGGCGACAAGCCCGCGGCCGACGCTGGACCAGGATCGCAGGTACGTGTCACCGTCCGGGCCGGCCAGCGCTGCCTGTACCACTGCCGGCTTGATCGGCGAGCCCGAAACACCTCCCCAGAGCAGCGGCGCGAAGATCTCGGCGCCCTCGCGTACCGGATCGTGCTTCTTCAAGCGGCTTATCGCCACTGCGGTAGCGACGATCCTGTCGCACAGCACGTCGTATTTCGCTCCGTCGAAGTAGGCGTCCTCGAGCTCCTGTAGCCGCTGATGTATTCCTGTGTCCATTTTTTGTCTCCCGCGTAATGTTCTGAATTGAATGGCTCTCACGGCGCTTTGGGCCGCCAATCCAGCCCTTTAAGCCCGCTCAGTAATTCAGACAAAAAATAGACAAAAAGTTCGAGAAACCGCTAAGCAAAGGGGCATCCGGCCGATTTTAGGGTGAGATCCTAGCCTTCGTCTGATTTTTTCTAGACATTTCATCAACAATCGTCTAGCTTTCGTTGGTAATGCACTCGGGGGAACGAACATGAACATCAGATCGGTACTGCTGGTCGCGCTGGCGCTCTTACCTTTTCTCATCACGGACGGCATCAGCGCAGCGCCCGCCTCCTGGGCACCTACGGAACCTGCGACCGTCCGGCCGGCGGTCTTCTGGGCGTCATCCGCTCGCCTTGTACGGGGATGCACTCAAATCGTCCGCATGGAGCCGCGATCGCCGTCACGGCAGACGCCAGACACGATCGCCGATTGCCGGGTCTCGATCCGCACCCGTGTGTGGACGGTGGCTGACTTTCCGGCCGCACCATTTTGGGAATCACGGCACCAGGTCGTTTTCTAGGCCGAAAGCCGACACACCCGCCCAACCGGCCATTTCCCGATGGATGCCGCCGCCGTCTGGCGGAACTGTCAGGTCGAAGTCGCGGAGCCCCACGACCGAGGTATACGTGATGCCGTGGAACGGTCGCGTGATGCAGCGATCGGCGTGAAACCAATGTGACAGTAAGGCTTCAGCCACAGCCAGTCGTCACCGACCGGTTCGTCTTGAAGCTACGGACATGTCGATAGAGACTCAATCGTAGGACCGAAGACCACGCACAGCGAATCAACACCCAACGGGAATCTGACTACCGGAAAACTGTGAGGAGGCGAATCGGATGATAAGAAGCAGCGCGTCATCGACCATTGCGTCGCCGCCCGAAGAGGTCTATCACTTCGTAGTGACAGATTTCGAGAAGAACTACCGACGCTGGTCACCGGAGGTCCAGCACCTGGAAATGCTCACCAAGGGTCCGCTCCGCCTCGGTAGCCGGGCGCGGCAGGTCCGGATCGACCAGGGTCGACGAAGTGATACCCGTTTCCAGGTCATCGCGATAGAGCCGCAGAAGCAGGTCTGTTTCGCCGAGCTGTCGCGCAAGTACGAGGGCGAGTATTCGATGACGCCCTGCGAGACCGGCACATGCCTTCAATTCGAGTTCCGGCTGAAAAAAGTCGAGCTGTTCATGCGACCGTTCGAAAAGCTGATTCGCATCGCGATCCAGGACGGGGCCGAAAGGACGGTGAGCAACATCAAACGGCTGGTCGAGAGCGAGTCGGCAGGCCGCTGAACGATCGACACCAGACAAGGGGCGCCACCAATGGACCTTATCCTCGAAAAAGACACCGGCCTTATCCCTTTCGTGCTATCCCAGATCCTCGATACCTGCGTGAACGGCGTGACGCTGTCGGATCCTGATCAGCCCGACAATCCGATTGTCTATGCGAATGAGGCTTTCGAACGCATCACGGGCTACGGGCAGGATGAGATCATCGGTCGGAACTGCCGGTTCCTGCAGGGCACCGAGCGCGACCAGCCGGAGATCGAAAGCATCCGCGAGGCGATGCGAACGGATTCAGAGGTCACGGTGACACTGCGGAATTACAAGAAGGACGGCACGCCCTTTTTCAATGAGTTCACGATCCGCCCGTTGTTCGACCGCAACGGCAACCTGGTCTACTACCTCGGCGTCCAGCATGACGTCACGAGCGAGCTCCTCGCGACGGAGGAGGTCAAGCGGCTGGCCGAGCAGATCACGACACTGGCGCAGTCACCCCCGAAACCCTGACGACGCCCGGTCCGCGAACGTCCCGTGCTTCAGGGGCCAGCCCGATGGCGGCCGTTCTCGGCCCTCCGGGTCAAGTCGCGCATCACCTGGCCGCGTTCCTCAACGGCTAGCGCGCCGATGGCCGCAGCGCGTCGGTAGAAGACTTCGAGGTCACCACCGCTGTCTTCCAGCAGGATCCTGAAAGCCGGGACCAGCTCTCTATAGGTCGCCACGGATGAAAGCTGCGCGTTGTTCAGCGGCTCGCCGAACCAGGCATCGTAAGGCGAGCCCCCTCCCCACTGCGCACGAAGCCGCGCATGCCCTGCCCTCATCGCCATGATGACCTCCCGTTTGCCTTCCCGCATCAGGTCCGGAGAAAGTTCTGATTGGTACAGCTCGCGGAGCTCGGCGATGGCCGCCGTAACCAACGCGTTGAATTGGCGCTTGCGCTCGCGCTGCGTCAACCAGCGTGTCCACGCCTTGTCGTCACCTCTACGGCGCAGCCACCGTCGCACACCTTCCTCCTCGACCAGTGACGCGAAGCTCTCGTTGAAGGTGGAGTCGTCCTCGATGTAGAGCCGTTGATGCGCCAGCTCGTGGAATATCAATCCGGCGAGAAGGCCGTCACCGCTGGCCATCATCGAGTTGAGTACCGGATCAGAGAATCGGCCGAGCGTGCTGTAGGCGGCTATGCCGGCAACGTAGACATCCAGGCCCTCGTCGGCCAGTCCATCGGCGTAACTGCGCGCCTCGTCCTCCGAGAAGTAGCCCCTGTAGGCGACGCACCCAACGAAAGGGAAGCACCATACCTTCGGATCGAGTGAGAACTCTGGGGCTGCGAACACACTCCATACGACATAGGACCGCTCGAGATCCGCATAGCTCCGATAGCTCCCATTGTCCGGCAGGCCCAGCTCCTCTGTGGCGAAATCCCGGATCTCGAGCGCGGTCGCCAGCCTTGCCCGGAGGTCGGCCGATGTACCCGGCTGGTCGACCAGCGTTTCGATCGAGGTGCGTCTGGACATGAGATCGAGATGGCCGCCGACTGCCTGCAGGTAGTAGCCGGTTTGCGCGCAGCCGGCCGTCGCCATGACCGCCACGACAAGCAATGCGGTGACTACCCGGCGCCGGATGGGCAGGCTCTTGCTGCCTTCAGGAAAGCGCATACGACATCATCTCGGGCTGACAGCCGGTCTCCAGGGCATACAATCCGAGAACACTTGGCCGGTTTGACGGTCGCGCACAGCCGCAGACAGGAAGCGAACGAACGCCGAGTACCCACCCATGCTGCCGCCGGACAAGTTCGAACTGTTTGCCACGCCGCATCTGACCACGATTCTGGTGATCGTGACAGTCGCCTTGATGCTGCCGCTTGCCGTTCGGTTCCTTGCCCCGTCCGCAACCCGGACAGTGGCCTATCTGCTCGCCGCCGTGCTGCTACTCCAGGAAGGTATCAAGGCAAAACTCTGGGTGGATATCCTGGGCTGGTCGCCCTACCTGCTGCCACTGGACCTGTGCACGCTCACGGTGTTCTTGAGTGCCTGGATGCTGGTGACCCGGAGCCGGCGCTTGTTCGAGATCGCCTACTTCTGGGGCCTCGGCGGGACCACCCAGGCCTTGCTTACCCCGGATCTCCAGGAAAGCTTTCCGGCTGTGTCATACCTGCTGTTCTTCCTGGGCCATGGCGGGATCATCGTCGCCCTCTTCTTCGCGATGTTCGTCTTCGGTCTGCGGCCGTACCTCGACTCGATCCCGCGCGTGATTGCAATCACCGCTGCCGTTGCCGCACTGGCCTTCGCGGTGAACCTGGCGTTCGGTACGAACTTCATGTTCCTGATGGCCAAACCGAACCAACCGTCGCTCCTGGATTTGTTCGGGCCCTGGCCCTGGTATCTGATCGGACTGGTCGCCCTGAGTCTGCTGTCGTTCGCGCTCCTCTACCTGCCGTTCCTGACCTGGGACTCGATCAGATCGAAGAAATCGCTTCAGAAGGATGCCCCGCGTACCTGAGGGGCGACGTCACTGGTGCTTTGGCCGGTTGTCATATGGCAGTGTTCGACGGAACCGAAGCGCCAATTGCTGGTTGAAACTCCACCGGGTGAACACGCCATCGCCCAAAGCCGGAGGCTTCGAGTTGCGGCCGAAAGCCGAATTTTCTCGGCCATTCGACCGACTGCTGTCGCAGGCTATGCCTGACGAAGGAACGGCCAGCGCAGCCGGCCCGACACCGGACTATCGTACGTCAGGCTGCGCCTGACAAGAAAACGGCCGGCGCAGCCGGCCCAACAACGAGCCATCGTAGTTCAGGCTGTGCCTAACGAATTATCTGATCGCCAAGGCAAGACGCTGAATCGATCGCCCGCGTCCCCGACCAACTGGGCAACCAGCTGGCTATAGATTGCTCGTTTGACCCGTACGCTGGTGATCGATCGAGGATTGGGCGAGGCGCAATCCCCTGGGCAACAGGCCCTTTTCGATGAGGCCAAACAGGGCCTGGACGGCCAGTGCGAGCAGTGCAGCGGGAATCGCACCCATCAATATCGTCGCCATGTCATCCAGACGGATGCCGGTCAGGATCGGCTGCCCATAACCGCCCGCGCCGATCAGCGCCGCCAGGGTTGCCGTACCGACATTGATCACCGCCGATGTCTTGATGCCGGCAAGGATGGTGCGCGTACACAGGGGCAACTCGATCTGCAGCAGTCGCATTGGCCCGGGGAGTCCGAGCGCCACTGCGGCTTCGTGGACCGGTTGCGCGATATCCCGCAGTCCCGTGTGCACATTGCGCACGATCGGCAGCAGGCTGTAGAGAAACAAGGCCGCGATCGCCGGTGCCGCGCCTATGCCCAGCAGCGGAATCATGAACACGAAGAGCGCCAGGGACGGGATCGTCTGCACGATGCTCACGGCGCTCAGGATGGCCGACTCGACAAAACGGATTCGCGCAGCCGCGATACCGAGCGGCAGTCCGATGATGATGGCTGCCGACAGCGAGATACCGACCAGCGTCAGATGCTCCAGCGTCCGTTGAGTAAGCTCCTCGAGCTTCGAGGACTGAGCCGGCCGCACTGTGATCGACAGGGCTTCGTCCAGGAAACCCGCCGCCACCTCGGCTTCGGTCTCACCAGTTATCTTCACCCTGGCGTTCATCGCGATCATCGAGGCCTCGTCGATGCGGCCCGACAATTCACCCAACCTCGCAATCACCTCTGGCGCGGTACGTTCGAGTTCTGCGCGATAAAGCACGACGGCGCGGTAGTCGCGAAAATAATCGCGGTCGTCGATCAGCGTGCGAAGCCCGTAGTACCCGATCTCCGCATCCGTGGTGTAGATATCGGTGGCACCGATCCGGCCCGCGGCGATCGCGCGATAAGCAAGGTCGTGATCCAACCCCTGGGGACTTGCCTGCGGTAGGCCATAGCGCTGCTGCAGCCCCTGCCAGCCATCGGCCCGATCGATGAATTCGTGACTGAATGCGAGCACGAGCGCCGGATGTCGGGCCAGATCCGACACCGTGCGGATGCCGAGTTCAGCCGCTTTGTCCTCCAACATGCCGATCGCGTAGCTGTTGTTGAAGCCCAACGGCTCGAGCATCGCGAGGCCGCGGCGTGCCAGCGCCTCGCGCAAGTCGGCGAGATCCGAAAGCCCTTCGCTGGCCAGCAACTCGTGCAACAGAGTACCTGTGTACTCGGGGTAGGCATCGATCTCACCGGACTCCAGGGCACTGAAGAGCACCCGGCTCCCGCCGAGTTGGCCGCGGTGATCCGCTGCCCGGCCGGTGCTGGCGATCGTCAATCTCAGGAGTTCACCGAGAATCACCGATTCGGTGAACTTCTTGGAACCGACCACGAGACCCTGCCCGGATCCCGCACCGGCCAGCATCGGCAGCCAGAGGATCAAACCCACCAGGCACAATCGCTGACACAGCCTCTTCATTGCGTGGCCGCCAGCAGCGCCTCTAGGGGTCGACGCTGCGCGCTGATGAACTCCGTGACGAACCGGTGCGCCGGCTCGGCGACGAGTTCGGTCAACGAACCGGCCTGGACCAGACGGCCATCGCGCAGGAGCACGATACGGTCGGCGAAAAAGGCCGCCTCCGCGATATCGTGGGTCACGAGCATCACAGTCTTCCGCAGGCTACCGAATATCTCGCGCAGCTCTTCCTGCAGCTGGCTGCGAATCATCGGGTCGAGTGCGCCGAGCGGTTCATCGAGCAGGAGCAGGTCCGGGTCCGGCATGAGCGCGCGCATCAGGCCGACCCGCTGGCGTTGCCCTCCGGACAGCTCGGCGGGGTAGCGATCGAGTAGTTCCGGCGACACACGGGCCAGTTCGGACAGGGCCTCAAGCCGCGCTGCGATCCTGCTCTTCGACCACCGCAGGTGGCGGACCAGCAGGGTCAGATTGGCGGTGACGCTCAGGTGCGGAAAGAGTCCGCCCTCCTGCACCAGGTAACCCGTCCGATGGCGAACCGCCTGCACATTCTCGCGACCCAGCGCCCGACCCTCGATCAGCACCTGTCCCTGATCCGGGGCGACCAGTCCGATGGTCAGTCGCAACAGCGTCGACTTGCCGCATCCGCTGGGACCGATGATGACTGTCGTCTCGCCCGAGCGGCATTGCAGGTCGAGGGAATCGAGGGCGGTGTGCCCCTGATACCGCTTGGTGATCGACTGGAATTCGATCATGGTGAACGACGCAATGGCTTCGGATTCGACAATCGAGGATCGAACACGTAGGGCTCCGGCTCGTGGACCGCGATCGCCGCGAAGTCGGGGTGTTCAGGATTGAGAATGACGTTGTGTTCTGCAGGCACGACCGCAGACGGAACCAGCAGTGCAACACTTGCCGCGCGATCCAACCAGTCCGAGCCGACCTGCTGGAGCTCGCTGTCCTCGAAACGACTGCGCCAATCGGCCGGCAGATCATCGGATGCCAGTTTCTCCATCCCGGTTTCATCCGGCAGGTCGGCCGCAATCAGTACGAAATTGTTACCAAAATGCGCGGGCTCCATGTGCACCAGTGCTTCGAGCACGGCGGTCGACGCATGCTGAGCGGTGTAGACCGCCAGTCGGCCGGGCGGA
>JASFVZ010000161.1:0-5574 GCA_050049565.1 Chromatiaceae bacterium
TAGTCGACAGTTATCCAGCTTGCCACACATCACCCTCGAACGGCCATGAGAATCCGCACAAAAAAGACGAATAATCAGGCGGTTGTTGTAGACTCCGGCGCCAATTCACACTGGGTTCTGCAATGACGGCTCCCCTCGCAGATCGTGCGCTTCGCGTCGAGCGCCTGTGTTGCGTCCGCGGCGATCGCGAACTCTTCCGGGATCTGGATTTCGAGCTGGAAGCCGGCGATCTGGTGCACCTCAAAGGGCGCAACGGCAGTGGCAAGACCACGCTGCTACGCGCGCTCGCCGGCCTCCTGATGCCGGAGTCCGGCGCGATCCTCTGGCACGGGGAATCGATCCGCAAACTGCGTGAAGACTACGCCCGGCATCTGCTGTTCATCGGTCATCTGAATGGCATCAAAGGCGATCTCACTGCGGTCGAGAACCTGCGTATCGCGGCGACGCTCGACGGTTACCCGCTCGACGAACCGAGCGCCTGGCGGATCCTCGGCGAGATCGGACTGCGCGGCCACGAGGATCTGCCGACCAAGTACCTCAGCCAGGGCCAGAAGCGCCGCGTCTCATTGGCCCGGCTGTTCGCCAACAGCGCCGCGTTATGGATCCTCGACGAGCCGTTCAGCGCCCTCGACGTGGCCGCGGTGGAGCTGTTGCAGGATTCGATCAGCCGCCACATCGCGGGCGGCGGCATGGCGGTGGTGACCACGCACCAGGCCGTAGGTCTGATCGACGAACAAACCCGCGTCATCGAGTTGGGGCGGCGCGATGTTTGAAACCCTGCTACTGATCGTGCGCCGCGACCTGACGATCGCACTGCGACGCCGCTCGGATATCTTCACTACCCTGGTCTTCTTCGCCATCGTCGTCAGCCTCTTTCCGCTGGGCATCGGCCCGGAACTGGATACGCTGCGCCTGATCGCGCCCGGCGTGGTTTGGGTCGGCGCCCTGCTCGCGTCGATGCTGGCGCTCGAACTGATCTTCTCGGCCGATCATCGCGACGGGGCCCTCGAGCAGATGCTGCTCACGCCCCAGCCGGTTTCGCTGCTCGTGATCGGCAAAGTCCTCGCCCATTGGCTGGTGACCGGGGTGCCGCTGGTATTGATCTCTCCGCTGCTGGGTCTGCAATACGACCTCAGCTGGCCGGCTCTACAGGCGCTGATCGTTTCGCTGCTGCTCGGCACACCGACCCTGAGCCTGATCGGGGCGATCGGCGCGGCGTTGACGATCGGCCTGCGCTCCGGCGGCGTGCTGCTCGCCCTGCTCGTCCTGCCTTTGTACATCCCCGTCCTGATCTTCGGGGCCGGGGCGGTCGAGGCGACCGTCTCGGGGCTCGGCGGGGGTGCACACCTGTCAATGCTCGCCGCGATCCTGATCGCGAGCCTGGTGCTGGCACCCCTGGCCACGGCGGCGGCGCTCAGAGTCGCCGAAGACTAGTCGCGCGGCGGCCCGTCGGTACGTCTCACGCACGACCGACAGCGATGCCGAGTGTCCTGTCCCGCGAACAAGCTAGCTCGCAGCGTTAGCTGATTCGCGGGAACAGGACACCGGGGGCAACTTTTCCCCTCGGCATCACTCGAAAAACATCGGACGCAGATGCAGCGCCAGAGCGGGCCTACCGCCCTTCGGCCGGCCGTCTCAACGCCGTGTGCTCGTCGCCAGGGTGACGGTGCCGACAGCTGCCCACGGTGTCGCATGACGTCCCGACTTTGCGCTGTCTCCAACTGTCGGTTAGGCTCTGCCGTCCACGCGCGCCGAGAACAAGCGCAAGCCCATGCAAAATCAGGTTTTTTTGCTCGCTCACCAACGTCGGGAATCGGCGCACGCCCCGGTCTTAAGACCCCGGCACCCGGCGCCCTTCGTGTCGTACAACGACCCGACTGAACGACAAGAGGCAAGATGGCATCCCGAGTAGTGAACTGGTTCAAGCTGTCGTCGCCAGCGACCTTCTACCCGGCCGCCCGGCGAATCGGGCAGGTGTCGACCGTCATCGCGGTCGTGCTGATCGTCGTCGGGCTGTACATCAGCTTCTTCGTCGCGCCGAGCGACTACAAGCAGGGCGAGGGCTACCGCATCATCTACGTCCACGTCCCGGCGTCCTGGATGTCGATGTTCATCTACCTGGTGATGGCCGGCTGGGCCGCCATCGGGCTGATCTTCAACACACGCCTGTCGGCGATGATGGCGCAGTCCCTGGCACCGACCGGGGCCATGTTCGCTTTCCTGTCCCTTTGGACCGGGGCGTTCTGGGGCAAGCCCATGTGGGGGACCTGGTGGGTCTGGGATGCCCGCATTACCTCGGAACTTATCCTGCTGTTCCTGTATCTGGGATATATGGCGCTGCGATCGTCGATCGACGACCAACGCCGGGCGGATCGGGCCAGCGGCATCCTGCTGCTGGTCGGCGTAGTGAACATTCCGATCATTTACTACTCGGTGCAGTGGTGGAACACCCTGCACCAGGGCGCGACGATCCGATTGAACGAAGAGAGCACGATGGATGACACCATGTTCTTGGCGATGATGATCATGACCTTCGGTTTCTGGGCCTACTCGATCGCCGTCGCCATGTCCCGTGTTCGCAGCATCATCCTCGAGCGCGAGCGATCGACCAGCTGGGTCCAGCAATTGGTTAGCGGAGAACGGTGAAATGCTTGAAAAACTCGACATGGGCAAGCATGCCCTGTACGTCTGGGGGTCGTTCGGCATGACGGCCTTTTGTATGGTGGTCGAGCCCCTGTTCCTGCGTAACCGCACCAAACAGGTTCGCAAGCGACTCGCGCGTATGGTCCGCCTCAACCAGGAGGTCAACTCATGAAGGCTCGTCACAAGCGTTTCGGCATCATCCTGACCGGTATGGTCGGGCTCGGCATGGCGACAGTACTGGTCCTCAATGCCCTCGAAGGAAATCTGTCCTATTTCTTCTCGCCTTCCGAAGTCGCCAAAGGTGAGGCGCCCAGCGAGCGCGTGTTCAGGCTCGGCGGTCTGGTCGAAGAAGGCAGCGTGACGCGTGAAGAAGGCCAGATAGAGATCAACTTCGTCGTCACCGACATGGCCGAACGGGTCAAGGTGACCTACAGCGGGATCCTGCCGGACCTGTTTGCCGAGGGACAGGGGGTCGTCGCACAGGGCCGCCTGGGCCCGGACAAGGTGTTCGTCGCCGACGAGGTCCTGGCCAAGCACGATGAGACCTACATGCCGCCGGAAGTCGCGGCCGCCCTTGAAGCCGCAGGGAAAGACGTGAGCAGCGGACCACACCCGGGAGGCAACACCCTATGATCCCAGAACTCGGTCAAATCGCACTCCTCATTGCCCTGGCGCTGTCGGTCATCCAGGTCGTCTTTCCACTGGTCGGTGCGCACCGTGGCAACACGAGCTGGATGATGTTGGCGATCCCGGCCGCCCGCCTGCAGCTGCTGTTCGTGGCGATCGCCTTCGCCTTGCTGACCTACAGCTTCCTTGTCCACGACTTCAGCGTGCGCTATGTCGCTGAACACTCGAACACCCGACTGCCCACCCAGTATCTGTTCTCTGCCGTCTGGGGGGGCCACGAGGGCTCCTTGCTGCTCTGGGCGCTGACGCTGTCGGCCTGGACCGGGGCGGTCACCTGGTTTAGCCGCAGTATTCCGCTGCCGATGATCTCGCGGGTCCTGGCCGTCCTCGGCATTGTCGCGATCGGCTTCCTGCTGTTCATGCTGATGACGTCGAATCCGTTTGACCGCCTGGCCGTGCCGCCGCCGGACGGCCGTGACCTCAACCCGCTGCTGCAGGACTTCGGCCTGATCGTGCACCCACCCATGTTGTACATGGGCTATGTCGGGTTCGCGGTCCCGTTCGCCTTCGCAGTCGCTGCGATGCTCGCCGGCCGTCTCGATGCGGCGTGGGCGCGCTGGTCGCGTCCCTGGACCAATGTCGCCTGGCTCTCGTTGACGCTGGGTATCGCACTCGGCAGCTGGTGGGCCTATTACGAGCTGGGCTGGGGCGGCTGGTGGTTCTGGGACCCGGTCGAGAACGCCTCCTTCATGCCCTGGCTCGTCGGCACTGCCCTGATGCACTCACTGGCAGTGACCGAAAAGCGTGGGGCGTTCAAGGCCTGGACGGTGCTGCTCGCGATCTTTGCGTTTTCGTTGAGCCTGCTCGGCACCTTCCTCGTGCGCTCCGGCGTCCTGACATCCGTGCACGCGTTTGCAACCGATCCGGAACGCGGCGTGTTCATACTAATGTTCCTGATCACGATCGTCGGCTCGTCGTTGGCGCTTTATGCGGTTCGGGCGAATCAGATCAAGAGCACGGTGCGCTTTGAGTTGTTATCACGAGAAACCGGGTTGTTGATGAATAACGTGCTACTCGTCGTTGCCGCGGCCACGATTCTGCTCGGCACCCTGTACCCGCTGCTCATCGACGCGCTCGGACTTGGCAAGATCTCGGTGGGACCGCCGTATTTCAACGCGGTGTTTATTCCACTGACAGCGCCACTGGCCATGCTGGTCGGCGTCGGCGCACTGGCCCGCTGGAAGCGCGATACGTTCCATCGCCTGTGGCCGGTCCTGCGCGTCGCGCTGGCGGTTTCCATCGTTGCCGGCATCGCCTACCCGATTCTGTTGACACCGGAGTTCGTCTGGTCAGCGGCCTTTGGCATGGTACTGGCTTTTTGGGTCATGGCGTCGACGATTATTGCCATCAAGGACCGGCTCGGTCCGCACGGCAACTGGCGCCACATCCCGCGCGGTTTCTGGGGCATGGTCCTCGGCCACGTCGGCCTTGCCGTGTTCATCGTAGGTATAACGCTGACCTCCATCTACGCTGACGAGAAAGACGTCCGACTGGCACCGGGCGAGCGCTACGAAATGGGCGAGTACAGCTTCGAGTTCCTCGGTGTCCAACCGGTTGAAGGACCGAATTACACGGCTTACCGCGGCACGCTGATTGCGCGCAAAGGTGAGCGGGTGGTAGGCGAGATGTATCCCGAGAACCGCACCTACCTCGTGCAGACGATGCCAATGACCGAGGCCGCCATCGACGCCGGGTTGACCCGCGACCTGTTCGTGGCCTTGGGTGACGATCTCGGCGGGGGCGCCTGGAGCTTACGGCTGTACCACAAGCCGTTCGTGCGTTGGATATGGCTCGGCGCGCTGATTATGTCCTTCGGTGCCGGAATTGCAGCCAGCGACAGGCGCTACCGCAAGCTCGCACGTCAGTCACGCGAGGTTGGCGCCGGGGCGGAGGGCGCACGCGCGTGACTCGAGCCGCCATCCCACTGGGGATCTTTGTCGCCCTGGCAGGTCTGTTCTGGTACGTGCTCGGCCAGATGAGCGAGGGCGAGTACAACCCGCGCAATGTCCCGACCCAGTTCATCGGGCGCGAGGCACCGGCCTTCGAACTGCCCGACCTGTTTGCGATGGACCAGCGGGTCCGATCGTCCGATATGGCCGGGCAGGTCTGGCTGCTCAACGTCTGGGGCACCTGGTGCCCGGAGTGTTGGAAAGAGCACGATTACCTGCTGCATCTCGCGCAACGCGAAGGGGTGCCGATCGTCGGGTTGAACTGGCGTGACGACGCCGGTGAGGCGAAGGACAT
>JASFVZ010000163.1:0-5558 GCA_050049565.1 Chromatiaceae bacterium
GGCGCCGGGCAAGGGGGTAAGCATGTGGGCGCCGGTCTCGGTCTGCCACCAGGTGTCGACGATCGGGCAGCGTTCATCGCCGACCACGTGGTAGTACCACTCCCAGGCCTCGGGGTTGATCGGCTCTCCCACCGTTCCGAGCAGGCGCAGTGCGCTGCGCTTGGTCTTCTTGACCGGCTCGTCACCGGCGCCCATTAACGAACGGATCGCGGTCGGGGCCGTGTAGAAGCTCGCTACATCGTGCTTGTCGCAGACCTGCCAGAAGCGCGAGATATCCGGGTAGGTCGGGATGCCCTCGAACATCAGCGTGATCGCGCCGTTGGCCAGCGGGCCATAGACGATGTAGCTGTGGCCCGTCACCCAGCCGACGTCGGCGGTACACCAGTAGACCTCGCCGTCCTTATAGTCGAACACCAGCTTGTGGGTCATTGCCGCCTGCAGCAGATAGCCGCCGGTGCTGTGCAGCACGCCCTTGGGTTTGCCGGTCGACCCTGACGTGTAGAGGATGAACAGCGGGTCGTCCGCTTCCATTTCTTCGGCCGGGCAGTCCGCCGATGCGGCCCCGACGGCCTCGTGGTACCAGACGTCGCGACCGTCGTGCCAGTCGACCGGGTCGCCGCCGCGCTGGACGACGATGCAGCTCGTAACCTGCGGGCAGGACTCGATGGCCTTGTCGGCGTTCCGCTTCAGCGGGACCTTCTTGCCACCGCGCATCGACTGGTCGGACGTGATCACGACCTTGCAGTCGGCGTCGTTGATTCGGTCTTTCAGTGCATCGGGCGAAAAGCCGCCGAACACGATCGAGTGCACTGCACCGATCCGGGTACAAGCCAGCATCGCGACCGCGGCCTCCGGGATCATCGGCAGATACAGCGATACCCGGTCGCCTTTGCCGACGCCCTGGGCCTTCAACACGTTGGCGAACTTGCAGACCTCTTCGTGCAGTTGCTTGTAGGTGATCTTGCGGTCTTCGTTTGGATCATCGCCCTCCCAGATGATCGCAACCTGGTCACCGCGTGCCTCGAGGTGGCGGTCGAGGCAGTTGTACGCGACGTTGAGGGTGCCGCCCTTGAACCAGTTGATGTGCAGATCCGCCTGATCGAACGACCAGTCGAGTGCGGTATCCCATTTCTTGAACCAGGTCAGGTAGGTTTCGGCCTGCTCGCCCCAGAAGCCTGCAGGGTCTTCGACCGAGTGCTTGTACATGGCGTCGTACTGCTCAGCGGTAACATTCGCCTGGGCCGCGAAGTCGGCCGGGACGGGATAGGTCTTAACCTCTGACATAGTTCCTCCTTAACGGAACGGGTGTTGCGTGTACTTATGATTAGAGTTTCCAGCCGGGTATTGTTTTGATCGGGCCGAAAGCCTGTCAACTCGTAGGGGTATTGAAGGCCTAAATGCTGACCATTCCCCGTCCGACGACGGCCCCGGCATGTTACGCCCTTAAGTCGCTTCGTGCAGGGCGAAAAGCGTCTCCCTGAACGCCACGGCGGCCGGTGACAGGCTGCCGCCCCGGCGTGCGATCACGGCCAGCTGTCGTTCGATGCGTAGTCCGGGAACCGGGAGTTCGACGACCTCGCCGGCGGTCTCGAGTCCGAGCCGGCTGACGAAGGCCAGGTTGCCGGTGGTCACGACCATCCGCAGGATCGCCGGGATTGAGCGCAGTTCCATGACGACGTTGACCTCGACACCGGCGCGGCGCAGCTGGCCGTCGATGATCTGGCGCAGCGCGCTGGCCGCCTCGAATGCGACGAACGGCTGGTCGGCCAGGTCTGCGATACGTACCCGGCGTCGCTGCGTGAGCGGGTGGTCATGCCGGCAGACCAGCACTACGCGGTCGGTGATCAGTGGGGTCACGTCGAGCTCCCGGTCCCGCACCGGAAGGGTCACCAGGCCCAGTTCCAGCCGCCCGGCCACGACGTCGCGCGCTACCTCGCTGCTGCCGGCCTCACGCAGTTGAAAGCGGACTTCCGGATGTCGCTCCCGGAACGCGGCGATCGCCTGCGGTAGAACGAACGACACGGCGGTCGCGCCACCACCGATGCGTACGGTGCCACCCTGGAGTTGCCGGTGACTTGCGATCCGCTCGCGCATCTGGTCATAGCGGGCCGTGATGGCCTTGGCTTCGTCGAATACCAGACGGCCGATCTCGGTCAGCCGCGCGCCTTTGCGATTCCGTTCGAACAGGACGACGCCCAGATGGTCCTCGAGTTGCTGCAGCCGGCGCGACAGGGCGGGTTGGGTCACCCCGATGCGCTCGGCAGCATCGGTGATCGCGCCGCTGTCGGCAACGGCGAGGAATGAGCGAAGCAACACCAGATCCATAGATAACAAATAAGCATGGAAATTATGCAAAGTATCCATTATACGTATAAAAAAACTCCTGCTAGTGTTCGGTACCGAAGAACGGCCGCGAACGCCTTCGCCAGCATCCGGGCGACAGGGCGTGACCGTTTCCTGCCGCGCGCTGCGGGCGAACTAGACTTGCCCCGTCCGTGCGAGAACATCTACTGCGAGGTCGACCATGCTTGAAACCTACCGCCAACACGTCGAAGAACGCGCCACCCAGGGCATCCCGCCGCTGCCGCTGGACGCCGAGCAGGTCAACGCACTCGTGGCACTGCTCAAGGCGCCGCCAGCCGGCGAAGGAGATGTGCTGGTCGATCTGCTGACCGATCGCGTCCCGCCGGGTGTCGACGAGGCGGCCTACGTCAAGGCCAGCTTTCTCGCCGCCGTGGCGAAGGGCGAGACCGAGTCCCCGTTGATCGACAAGCGCCGCGCGGTCGAGCTGCTGGGCACCATGCTTGGGGGCTACAACATCCTGCCGCTGATCGAGCTGATGGACGACGCTGAACTCGGTGAACTGGCCGCTGAGCAGCTGAAGTTCACGCTGCTGATGTTCGACGCCTTTCACGACGTCGAAGAGAAGGCCAAGTCGGGCAATGCCAATGCGCAGGCGGTGATGCAGTCGTGGGCCGACGCGGAGTGGTTTAGGCGCAAGGAAGATGTCCCGGCGGAGATCAAGCTGACCGTGTTCAAGGTCACCGGCGAGACCAATACCGATGACCTGTCGCCGGCGCAGGATGCCTGGTCGAGGCCCGACATCCCGCTGCACGCGCTGGCCATGCTGAAGAACGCCCGCGACGGTATCGAGCCGGACGAGCCGGGCAAGGTCGGCCCGATGAAAGCGATCGAGGCGCTCAAGGGGCAGGGGCTGCCGCTGGCCTACGTCGGCGACGTCGTCGGTACCGGCTCGTCGCGCAAGTCGGCGACCAACTCGGTGCTCTGGCACATGGGTGACGACATCCCCTACGTGCCCAACAAGCGTTCCGGGGGTGTGGTGCTTGGCGGCAAGATCGCACCGATCTTCTTCAACACGGTCGAGGACTCCGGCGCGCTGCCGATCGAATGTCCGGTCGAGCGCCTGGCGACCGGCGACGTCATCGTGCTCAAGCCCTACGACGGCAGGATCGAGAACGAGGCCGGCGAGGTGCTGTCGGAGTTCTCTCTGAAGACCGACGTGATCCTGGACGAGGTCAAGGCCGGCGGACGCATTCCGCTGATCATCGGCCGCAGCCTGACCGCCCGTGCCCGCGACGCCCTGGGTCTGGGAGCGAGCGATGCCTTCCGCCGGCCGGTCGATCCGAACGACAGCGGCAAGGGGTTCACGTTGGCGCAGAAGATGGTCGGCAAGGCCTGCGGCGTCGACGGCATCCGCCCCGGCACCTACTGCGAACCCCGCATGAGCACGGTCGGCAGCCAGGACACGACCGGTCCGATGACGCGCGACGAGTTGAAGGAACTGGCCTGCCTCGGCTTCTCGTCCGACCTGGTGATGCAGTCGTTCTGCCATACCGCGGCCTATCCGAAACCGGTCGACATCAACACGCAGCACACCCTGCCGGACTTCATTCATACGCGCGGCGGCGTCTCGCTGCGCCCGGGCGACGGCATCATCCACAGCTGGCTGAACCGTATGCTGCTGCCGGACCAGGTCGGTACCGGTGGCGACTCACACACCCGTTTCCCGCTCGGGATCTCGTTCCCGGCCGGGTCCGGCCTGGTGGCATTCGGCGCCGCGCTCGGCGTGATCCCGCTGGACATGCCGGAATCGGTGCTGGTCAGGTTCACTGGTGAGATGCAGCCGGGCATCACGCTACGCGATCTGGTCAACGCGATCCCCTACGCCGCGTTGCAGCGCGGCCTGTTGACGGTAGAGAAGCAGGGTAAGAAGAACGTCTACAACGGCCGGATCCTCGAGATCCAGGGCCTTCCCAACCTGACCGTCGAGCAGGCCTTCGAACTGTCCGACGCGTCGGCCGAGCGCTCGGCCGGGGGTTGCACGATCGATCTGTCCGAGGAGTCGGTCGCCGACTACCTGCGCTCGAACATCGTGATGCTGCGCTGGATGATCGATAACGGCTACGAGGACAAGCGCACCCTCGAGCGGCGCGCGCGCGCGATGGAGGAATGGCTCGAGAACCCGGTACTGATGCGCGCCGACGCGGATGCCGAGTACGCCGAGGTCATCGAGATCAACATGTCGGAGATCACCGAGCCGTTGCTCGCCTGTCCGAATGATCCGGATGATGTAAAGCCGTTGTCCGAAGTGGCCGGCGACAAGATCGACGAGGTCTTCATCGGTTCGTGCATGACCAACATCGGCCACTTCCGCGCCGCGGGCAAGCTGCTGCAGGCCGCCGGCGAGGTGATTCCGACCCGGTTGTGGATAGCGCCGCCGACCAAGATGGACGAGCAGCAGCTGATGGAAGAGGGTTACTACAACATCTTCGCCACCGCCGGGGCGCGCACCGAGATGCCGGGTTGCTCGTTATGTATGGGCAACCAGGCGCGGGTCGCGGCAAACTCGTCCGTGGTCTCCACCTCGACGCGCAACTTTCCCAACCGGCTCGGCCAGGGTGCGAATGTCTACCTGGCGTCGGCCGAGTTGGCGGCTGTGGCGTCTGTGCTGGGCAAACTGCCGACGGTGGAGGAGTACATGGCGTTTGCGACCAAGATCGACAGCATGGCGCCCGAGATCTACCGCTACCTGAACTTCGACAAGATGCCAGAGTTCGTCGAATCGGCTCAGCGTGGCCAGGAAGTGGTGCTCAAGCTTGCGATCTAACCGGGTGACGGATGGACTGACGCCCCGTGTCTGGCGCGGCTGCCGGCGCTGGCTGCTTGTCGCGCTGGTGGTCGTGCTCGGCGGGTGCACCGGGCTTCCGGACGACGTGCGGCCGGTACAGGGGTTCGATGCCGATCGGTATCTGGGCACCTGGTACGAGATCGCGCGACTCGACCATCCATTCGAACGCGGGCTCACCCGCGTGACCGCAACCTACTCGGCTCGCGACGACGGCGGCATCGACGTGATCAACCGCGGCTATGACGCGGCATCGGGCGAGTGGAAGGAGGCGCAGGGCAAGGCGTACTTCGTCGACGCCCCCGACGTTGGCCATCTCAAGGTGTCCTTCTTCGGGCCTTTCTACGGCAGCTACGCGGTGTTCGAACTGGAGCGTAACCATTACGGCTACGCGTTCGTCAGTGGCTACGAT
>JASFVZ010000162.1:0-5558 GCA_050049565.1 Chromatiaceae bacterium
GCGGTGATGTGCGGCTACCAGGTGCGTGAGATCCCGACCCGCGACGACGGCGATGTCGACATCGAGGCGCTGAAGGCGGCGCTGGGTCCGCACACCGCCGGCATCATGCTGACCAACCCATCGACGGTCGGCGTGTTCGAACGGCGGATCTCGGAGATCGCCGAGCTGGTCCACGACGCGGGCGGCCTGCTGTATTACGACGGCGCCAACCTGAACGCGATCCTCGGCAAGGCGCGACCGGGTGACATGGGTTTCGATGTCATCCACATGAACCTGCACAAGACCTTTTCCACGCCGCACGGCGGCGGCGGGCCCGGGGCCGGGCCGGTCGGCGTCAGCGAACGACTGATACCCTTCCTGCCGATCCCGATGGTCGGCTACGACGGCGATGCCTACCACTGGCTGACCGAGAAGGAGTGCCCGCAGTCGATCGGCAAGCTGTCGGCGTTCGCCGGCAACGCCGGGGTGTTGCTACGGGCCTACGTCTACGCGCGCCTGCTCGGTCGCGAAGGCATGGTGGGGGTCTCCGAGTACGCGACGCTCAACGCCAACTACCTCGCCAGGCGATTGAAGGATGCCGGGTTCGAGCTGGCCTATCCGGAGCGCCGCGCCACGCACGAGTTCATCGTGACGTTGAAGAAACAGGCCAAGGAGCATGGCGTCACCGCGATGGACTTCGCCAAACGCCTGCTCGATTACGGCTACCATGCCCCGACCACCTATTTCCCCCTGCTGGTCCCCGAGTGCTTCCTGATCGAGCCGACCGAGACCGAGGCCCCGGACGAACTCGACGGCTTCGTCGATGCGATGGTCGCCATCCAGGCCGAGGCCGAGAGCAACTCGGAGATGGTCAAGAGCGCGCCGCACAACCTCCCGGTCCGGCGGCTCGATGATGTGCGGGCCGCGCGCGAGCTCGATCTGCGTTGGGAGCCGCCGGCGACGAACTGAGCAGTTGTCTGCGCTACCGGGCGCGAACTGGCACAATCGTGCTCTCCCGCTGTCCGGCCGGCCATGTCCGAGTTCACTAACACCAGGGGAATGACCCGTATCCTCAGGGCCTTTGGCTACTCGCTGCAGGGCTTCCGCGAATGCTACCGCCATGAGGCGGCGTTCCGTCAGGAGGCCTGGGCCGGCGTCGTGCTGATCCCGCTCGGTCTCTGGGTGGGCGATACCGGCGTCGAGCGGGCCCTGCTGGTCGGCAGCTGGCTGCTGGTGCTGATCGTCGAGCTCCTGAACTCGGCGATCGAGTCCACGGTCGACCGCTTCGGACCGGAGCACCACAGGCTCTCCGGTCGGGCCAAGGACATCGGTTCGGCCTCCGTTTTCGCGTCGATCAGTCTTGCCACGGCGGTGTGGGTGCTGATCCTGTGGCCGCGACTCGGATAGGCCGGCCGAGGGATGAATCCCGCGAACACCATGCCGCGTCGTGATCTCGATCCCGCTCGCCGGGTTGGGCTAAGATCGCCGCGTCAAGCGCCCGGCGGCCGATCGCCGATCGCCCGCCCTCTCCAACCACCGGACCCCAAGCCATGCCAGCACTGATCTGCGGATCGATCGCCTACGACACCATCATGGTGTTCCAGGATCAGTTCAAGAACCACATCCTGCCCGAGCAGGTGCACATCCTTAACGTCTCGTTCCTGGTCCCCGAGCTGCGCCGGAATTTCGGCGGTTGCGCGGGCAACATCGCGTTCAACCTGAAGCTGCTCGGCGGTGACGGCCTGCCAATGGGGACGGTCGGTGAAGACTTCGCGCCCTATGCGGCCTGGATGGACGAGCACGGATTGTCCCGGGTCGCGATCAAGACGATCGACGGGAGCTTTACCGCGCAGGCCTATATCACCACGGATCAGGACGACAACCAGATTACCGCCTTCCATCCGGGTGCGATGAACGCAGCGCACGAGGTGCGGGTGGGCGACGTGGAAGGGATCACCCTCGGCATGGTTTCACCGGACGGCCGGCAAGGCATGATCGACCACGCGGCCCAGTTCGCCGAAGCCGGCATCCCGTTCGTGTTCGATCCCGGGCAGGGCATGCCGCTGTTCGACGGCGACGATCTGAACCGGTTCGCGGCGCAGGCCAGCTACCTGGCATTCAACGACTACGAGGCCAAGTTGATGCAGGAGCGGACCGGCAAGTCGCCCGAGCAGCTGGCCCGCGAAGTCGAGGCGGTCATCGTGACGCGCGGCGGAGAGGGTTCGACGATCTACACGCGACAGCGACACTACGAGATCCCACTGGCGACGGCCCAACGCCTGGTCGACCCGACCGGCTGTGGCGACGCCTATCGCGGCGGGCTGCTGTACGGCCTGGAGAACGGCCTCGACTGGGAAGTCACCGGCCGTATCGCGTCGTTGCTCGGCGCGATCAAGATTGAGCACGCCGGCACCCAGAATCACGGTCTGAGTCGTGCCGATTTCGAGTCGCGCTTTCACGACACCTTCGGCTTCGCCCTGTAGCGGGATCCTGAACGAGGTTTTCCACCGGCAATGAACGCGCCCAGCTGCACACCGACCCTCGACGGTCTGACCGGATACGACGAAGCGGTCAGCCGCCTGGTCGATGCCGCGGCGCCGCTGACCGAGGTCGAGTCGGTCCCCCTGACCGAGGCGCTCGGCCGCGTACTGGTCGAGCCGGTGCGCAGCGCGCTGGATGTCCCCGGCTGGGACTACAGCGCCATGGACGGCTATGCGGTGCGTGCCGCCGAGTGCACTGCAGAAGGCGTTGTCCTGCCGGTCTCCCAGCGGGTCCCGGCCGGTGCCGCACCGGCACCGCTGCAGCCCGGCACCGCCGCGCGTATCTTCACCGGTGCCCCGCTGCCGGACGGCGCGGACGCGATTGTGATCCAGGAGGTCTGCGAGCCGGCAGGGGATCAGGTGCGGGTCAATGCCGCAGCGGCCGCAGGCGAGAACGTACGACGCCGCGGCGAAGACATCCGGGCAGGCGAGATCGTGGTCGAGGCCGGCACCCGGCTTGCTCCCCAGCATATCGGACTGGCCGCCTCGGTCGGCGTGGCCGATCTGACGGTCACCCGTCGGCCACGGGTGGCGCTGTTCGCCAGCGGCGATGAACTGGTGATGCCCGGCGCGCCGCTCGGGCCGGGCAAGATCTACAATTCCAATCTGTTTACCGCGACCGCCTTGCTGCAGGCACTGGGCTGCGAGGTGGTCGACCTCGGCATCGTCGAAGACTCCCTCGAGGCAACGAAGGCCGCGATGCGGCATGGCGCCGAAGCGGCCGACCTGGTGCTGGCGTCCGGTGGCGTGTCGGTCGGCGAAGAGGACCACGTCAAACCGGCGGTCACGGCGCTCGGCACCCTCGACCTCTGGCGTCTGGCGATCCGGCCGGGCAAACCGCTGGCGTTCGGACGGATCGGCGACACGCCGTTCATCGGCTCGCCCGGGAACCCGGTGTCACTGTTCGTGACCTTTTTGCTGTTCGTGCGGCCGTACCTGTTGCACCTGCAGGGCCGCGCAGACTGGCGGCCGGCCATGTTGCGGGTCACGGCCGGGTTTGACTGGCCGCGACCCGACAAGCGTCGTGAGTTCCATCGTGCACGGCTGGAGCGGACCCCCGACGGCGCCAGCCAGGTCAAGGTGCACCCGAGTCGATCCTCCGGGGTGTTGAGTTCGGTGACCTGGGCCAACGGGCTGGTGGTTATCCCTGAGGGCCAAAAGATCCAGGCCGGCGATCCGGTCGAGTTCATGCCATTCTGCGAGCTGCTGCAATGATCCGCATCCTGTTCTTCGCGAGCATCCGTGACCGTCTCGGTGTCGCCGAGACCAGCATCGACACGGTACCCGCCACTGTCGGCGACCTGCGTGAGCAGCTCGCCGCCCGCGGCGCCGAATGGGCGGATGTACTCGGCACCGACAGCCAGGTCCTGGCGGCGGTCAACCAGGCCATGTCGGGTCCCGATGCCGGGCTGGCCGATGGCGACGAGGTTGGGTTCTTCCCGCCGGTCACAGGCGGCTGACGATGGCGTCGACGATCCCCGTCACGATCGAGATAACCGCCGAGCCGCTGGACCTGGCCGCGGAGACCGCGACCTTCCAGGCGGGCGATCCGGCGACCGGGGCGGTGGCGACCTTTACCGGGCTGATGCGCGACAGCAACGAGGGCGACCGCGTCGCCGCGATGACGCTCGAGCACTACCCCGGCATGACCGAAAAGGCCCTGCAGCGGATCAGCGACGAAGCGACCGAGCGTTGGTCGCTGCTCGGGGTCCGCATCGTGCATCGGGTCGGTGATCTGCGACCGACCGATCCGATCGTGTTCGTCGCCGTGGCCAGTGCGCATCGTGGCGATGCCTTTGCCGCCTGCGAATTCCTGATGGACTACCTCAAGACGCAGGCGCCGTTCTGGAAGCGCGAGACGCTGGTCGGCGGGACCGACCGGTGGGTCGCGGCGCGTGACAGTGACACGCAGGCGGCAGAGCGTTGGGCCGGCGATGATCGGAACGCAGCCCGACCCGATGCCGCCGATTGAGGCTCTGGTATCCTTGCCGGATGGTCTGGATAACAAGAAAAAGGGTCTGCCGGAGTTGTGGCGGCAGCCAGTTGACCCGCTATCACCGCCGTAGCTGGATGCGCCTGTTCCGCGGTAGCCAGTTCCTGCGCTGCCGGCAATGCCGCTCGACCATCCTGCTGTTGCGTGAGCGGGATAGCGGCGGAAATCCGGGACTCAGCGACGAGGCTTAGCTACCCTGGTCCTTAATCTGATCAGGTTGATGCCGGCCAGTCGACCGCAGCGCTGATCCGGTCCTTGATACTGGCAATGTCCTCGCCCTGCCTGCCGACCAGGGCGATGCTGCCCCAACCGGTCGGGAGGATGCTGCCCGCCAGGTCGCGGAACGCGATCGGCAGTTCCCTGTCGGTGTCCTCGCCCGGCATGAAGAACACCGTGACCGGCCCTGTATTCCCCCGCAGCACCAGGTGGACGCCGGTGTGCTCGCGCATCAGGCACTCGCCGGCAAAGCTCACCTGGTGCAGCGTGCCCGCGAGTCGCGCACCGAAGCGCTGGAACAGCCCTTCGAGGCGGCTGCTGGATACCTCGCCGTCCTGGCGCAGGTGATGTTGCTCTGCCGCGATATGTGCGAGTACCGCGTTGACCAGGGCGGGCCGATCGGGACCGATCGGGGATCGTTGGACCAGCAGCATGCTCGCCCCGATCAACAGCAGCAGGCCGAAAGCCGCAGCGTAACGCCAGCCCTGTTGCTGTTCGGTTCGAGCCGCGTGCCGGATCCGGTCGTCCAGGCCGACCGGCGGAGCAACCTCGTGCAGCAGCGCGCGCAGCCGGATCTCGCGCGCCCGGGCGGCGCGCGCGTACGACGCGCAGTCGCTGCATTCGTCCTCATGGGCCAGGCGCTCTGCGCTCCGGGCCAGCGGGTCCACCTGGGTCTGGCGACGAAACTCTTTGCAGTCCACCGTCGTGTCTCCTCCGCCCTCGACCGGCGGTTCATCACCAGTAGACCGGTCGCCCACGGGTCCTATTTCGTCACCGCGTCCGGCGTCGCGGGCGGCTCACCGGGATGGAGCTCGGCCGGGTCGCTGAAC
>JASFVZ010000164.1:0-5524 GCA_050049565.1 Chromatiaceae bacterium
CATCGCGGAGAAGGCCAGGTAAGGGTTCGCGGTCGGATCCGGGAAACGGACCTCGATGCGACGGCCCTTCGGACTCGATACCCACGGAATCCGGATCGATGCCGAGCGGTTGCGCGCGGAGTAGGCCAGCATGACCGGTGCCTCGAAGCCCGGCACCAGACGCTTGTAGGAGTTGGTCGATGCGTTGCAGAACGCGTTCAGCGCACGGGCGTGCTTGATGATCCCGCCGATGTAGTACAGCGCGGTCTCGGAAAGGCCGCCGTACTGGTCGCCGGCAAAGGTGTTTTCACCGTCCTTGAAGATCGACTGATGGACGTGCATGCCCGAACCATTGTCACCGACGATCGGCTTGGGCATGAAGGTCGCCGTCTTGCCATAGGCGTGGGCGACGTTCCAGGTGCAGTACTTCTGGATTTGGGTCCAATCGGCACGCTTGACCAGCGTGTTGAACTTGGTGCCGATTTCACACTGGCCGGCGGTCGCGACCTCGTGGTGATGGACCTCGACCTCGACGCCCATCTCTTCCATCGCCTGGCACATGGCGCCGCGCAGGTCGTGCAGCGAGTCGACCGGCGGTACCGGGAAGTAGCCACCCTTGACGCCCGGGCGGTGGCCGATGTTGCCGTCTTCGTACACCTTCTCGGAGTTCCACTCGGCCTCGTGCGAGTCGATCTTGACCATCGAGCCCGACATGTCGATGCTCCAGCGCACGTCATCAAGGATGAAGAACTCCGGCTCGGGGCCGAAGTAGGCCGCGTCACCGACGCCGGTCGATTGCAGGTAGGCCTCTGCCCGCTTGGCGACCGACCGGGGATCACGCTCGTAACCTTCCATGGTCGAGGGCTCGAGAATGTCGCAGCGTAGGTTGAGGGTGGTCTCGTCGGTGAACGGATCGAGCACGGCCGTGTCGGCCTCAGGCATCAGGATCATGTCCGACTCATTGATGCCCTTCCAGCCAGCGATCGACGAACCGTCGAACATCTTGCCCTCTTCGAACAGGTCTTCTTCGACGACGGATGCCGGCACGGTAACGTGTTGTTCCTTGCCGCGGGTATCGGTGAAACGGAAGTCGACCCAGGCGACTTCGTTGTCCTTGATGGTTTTCAGGACGTCTTTTGCAGACATTCTCGGGCTCTCCAGATTATCCAGTGATTATGGCGGCCACCGTGTCTCGATGGCGGTTGCGAAGGGATGCCGAGACGGTCGTGCATCAGCCCGGCGCTCGGCGTGGTGTTGTTGGAGGCAGAAACCATGCCACCGCGCCATTTACGCGGTCAAGATGGCGCGCGTCGTCGGGCGATTTCCTGCGGTCTATGCCGTGAATCCTTGAAAAACCGGCGTTTAGCCTCCTGCTCGCGCCAATTTGGGGCGCTGATGCCCGCATGCTCCGCCGCCTGTTGGGGTGACGGCAAGCCCAGTTTGCACCGTATTAGTGCGTAATTACGCAGAGGCGCTACCTATTGGTGCTATTGGTAGAGCAAACGCAGCTCGCCGAACCAGTCGAAACGGGCGGCTTTTTCAGCCAGGGCGGATTGCAGCTCGGCAGTGTGCGCTGAATCGACGAAGCTGGCCAGCGGCAGGGTGAGCTCGGCCTCGACCTGGCCATTCAGGTAGTGCAGACGAATGTCCCGCTGGGCCGGCAGTCCGGCCACCTCCTTCCAGGCCTCTTCGAGCGCCATCTCAGCGGCACCGCGTAACGGCAGTCCCCGGCATGATGGCGCGTCTTCGTCGTCTTCCGGATCGATGTGCACGGTGACGTCGGTGATCGAGTCGATCCTCTCGATCAACCGATCCTCTACCGCCTGGCTGATCATATGGCCTTCCGAGACCGACAGGCGGGGTGCGACCTGGACGTGCACGTCAGCGCTCGCCTCGGCGCCGTGCCGCCGCGTGCGCAGCATATGTACCGAGCGCACCCCGTCGATGCCCATGATCACGCGGTTGACCTCGGCGACCTGGGTTTCATCAAGCGCGGTATCGACCAGCTCGGCCATGGCGCCGAAACCCAGGTCCCAGCCGATCTTAGTCACCATCGCACCAACCACCATTGCCGCTACGGCATCCATGTACGTGAATCCTAGAACGGCGCCGCCCACACCGACCAGTACAACCACTGACGAGATCGAGTCGGAGCGGTGATGCCAGGCGTTGGCCTTCAAGAGCTCCGACTTCAGCCGCTTGGCGACGGCCATCGTGTACCAGTACAGCGATTCCTTGGCGACTATGCCGGCGGCTGCCACCAGCAGGGCAACATCAGCTGGGATCGGCCGGTCCGCATCGAGCAACCGTTCTACGCCGTTCCAAACGATGCCGAGGCCGACCAGGCCAAGTAGGATACCGAGCCCCAGGGTCGCGGCGGTCTCGAACCGGCCATGCCCATACGGGTGGTCCTTGTCCGGGGCCTGCGCGGCGTGGCGTGCGGCAAACCAGACCAGCAGGTCGGACAGCAGGTCCGAAGCGGAATGGATTCCGTCGGCCACCAGTGCGGCGGAATTGGCCACGACGCCGACAGCCACCTGTGCCACGCTGAGCATCAGGTTGACCAGGCCACTGATCACCGCGACTCGGCGGGTGGCCCGGCCCCGCTCGGTCCTCTGGTCCTGTGCGGTGGCCGCCGATGTGGGTTGAACGTCTGGCATTGTCGCGCACCATACCCTACTCGCCGCGCGCCGGTCTCGTGGCGACAGTGGCCTGCCGGGCGTTGACCGCAAGCGGGCAGCGCTGAACCCGGCGATCACGCGCCCTGTATAATCGCGGGCTCGAAAAAACCAATGGTTGGACCTCGTACAGCATGACTACGGCGCCGGATGTTTCAACGTTCCAAGGACTGATCTTCGCACTGCAGCGATACTGGGCCGACCAGGGCTGCGCGGTGCTGCAGCCCTATGACATGGAAATGGGCGCCGGGACCTTCCATACCGCGACCTTTCTGCGCGCTATCGGTCCCGAGCCCTGGAACGCGGCCTATGTACAACCCTCTCGACGGCCGACCGATGGTCGATACGGCGAGAACCCGAACCGACTGCAGCACTACTATCAGTTCCAGGTCGTGATGAAACCGTCGCCGCTCCACATCCAGGATCTCTACCTCGGATCGCTGGCGATGCTGGGGCTGGATCCACTGGTACACGATGTTCGGTTCGTCGAGGACAACTGGGAGTCACCGACACTCGGCGCCTGGGGCCTGGGTTGGGAGGTCTGGCTGAACGGGATGGAGGTCACGCAGTTCACCTACTTCCAGCAGGTCGGCGGGCTGGACTGCCGACCGGTGACCGGAGAGATCACCTACGGCCTCGAGCGCATCGCGATGTACCTGCAGGGCGTCGAGTCGGTGTTCGACATCGTCTGGACGGTGGGACCCCAGGGTCCGGTGACCTATCGCGACGTGTTCCACCAGAACGAGGTCGAACAGTCCGCCTACAATTTCGAGCACGCCGATGTGGAGTTCCTGTTCCGACTGTTCGACCAGTGCGAAAAGGACTCGACACGATTGATCGAGGCCGGTCTCCCGCTCCCGGCATACGAGCAGGTCCTCAAGGCGTCGCATGCGTTCAATCTGCTCGATGCGCGACATGCGATCTCGGTGACCGAACGTCAACGCTTCATCCTGAGGGTGCGGACCCTGGCCCGGGCCGTTGGCCAGGCCTACTACGATGCCCGCGAGGCGCTCGGTTTTCCGATGGTCGAGCCGGCAGCGGAGGTCGCAAATGGCTGAAGCCGCTGCCGGTACCCGACACCTCCTGTTCGAGCTTGGGACCGAAGAGCTGCCGCCCAAGGCACTAAAGCGGCTGTCGGACGCGCTGACCGATGGCTTCGTCAGCGGTCTGGACGGCGCCGGGCTGGGACACGGCCGCGTCACGGCCTACGCCGCACCCAGGCGACTGGCGCTCTTGATCGAAGACTGTTCGACCGCGCAGCCCGATCGGGAGAATGAGCGCCGCGGCCCGGCCGTCAAGGCGGCCTTCGACGCCGATGGCAAACCGACCAAGGCTGCCGAGGGGTTCGCGCGGTCCTGTAACGTCTCGGTCGATCAACTCAAGACCATCAAGACCGACAAAGGCGAGTGGCTCGCCTACTCGGTCCACGAACCCGGGAAGCCGGCCGAGCAGTTGCTGCCGGGCATCGCCGAGCAGGCCCTGAACCAGCTGCCGATTCCGAAACGGATGCGCTGGGGGGCTTCCGACGCCCAGTTCGTCAGGCCCGTTCACTGGCTGGTCTTCATGCTCGGTGACCAGGTCGTACCCTGCACGCTGCTCGAGGCCAAGGCCGACAACCTGAGCTATGGCCATCGCTTTCACCACCCCAATGCGATCACTCTCTACAGCCCTGAGGACTATGCCGAGATCCTCGAATCGCTCGGAAAAGTAATTGCTCACTTTGGCGAGCGCCGAGAACGGATAAAGCAGCAGGTCGAACAGGCCGCGAAGGCGTTAGGCGGCCATGCCGATCTCGACGACGCACTGCTCGACGAGGTTACCGCGCTGAACGAGTGGCCGGTCCCGGTCAGTGGTGCCTTCGACGACGACTTTCTATCGGTACCGCCGGAGGCGCTGGTGGCAACCATGAAAGGCCACCAGAAGTACTTCCCGGTGTTCGACGATGACGGCCAGTTGATGAACCACTTCATCACGATTGCCAACATCGAGAGCAGCCAGCCGGAGGTGATTCGCCAGGGCAACGAACGCGTGATCCGGCCGCGACTGGCCGACGCCAAGTTCTTCTGGGACAAGGATGGCCAGAAACGCCTGGCCGACCACGCCGAGGATCTGCACGGCGTCGTCTTCCAAAAAGACCTCGGCAGCATGGCCGAGAAATCGGCACGGGTCGCCAAGCTGTCGAGGTTGATCGCCACTGAGATCGGTGGGGATCCGGCACTCGCCCAACGGGCCGGCGAGCTGAGCCGCTGCGACCTGATGACCGAAATGGTGTTCGAGTTCCCCGAGATGCAGGGAATCATGGGCCGCTACCAGGCGCTGCGCGACGGCGAACCGGAAGAACTGGCGCAGGCGATGGACGAGTTCTACATGCCGCGTTTCTCCGGCGACATCCTACCGAGCAGCAAGACCGGCATGGCGATCTCACTGGCCGAGAAGCTCGACACCCTGGTCGGTATATTCGGCGTCGGTCTGCGGCCGACCGGTGACAAGGATCCCTTCGCACTGCGTCGATTGGCGCTCGGGGCATTGCGCATTCTGCGGGAACATGCGCTGCCGCTCGATCTCAAGGCGCTGCTCGAATCAGCCGAGCAGGGTCTCGGTGACAAGTTGCAGCAGGAAGGGACAGCGGAAGCCGTGTATGCATTCATGCTGGAGCGCCTCAAGGGGCTCTACACCGAGCACGGCACGCCGATCGACACCTTCGAAGCGGTGGCCGCGGTTAGGCCGTCATCGATTTCGGACTTCGAACACCGCGTTCGAGCGGTCACCGATTTCCGGTCACTGCCCGAGGCCGAGGCCCTCGCGGCAGCGAACAAGCGCATCGCCAATATCCTGAGGAAGACCGGCACGGAGATCCCGACCGAGGT
>JASFVZ010000165.1:0-5519 GCA_050049565.1 Chromatiaceae bacterium
AACAGCAGGGCGTCACCGCGCCCGGCATCACGGTAGTAAGGGTCCACGGCCACGCAGGCCACCTCGGCGAGCCTTTCCCTGGGAAAGGGATACAGTGCGGCGCAGGCGATGACCGCGCCGTCCCGTTCGACCACGCAGAACCGGGCCACTTCCTGTTCCAGTAACTCCCTGGATCGCTTGACCAGCACGCCGGCCTGCTCGAGTGGCTCGATCAGTTGCAGGATACCGCCGACGTCGTCGATCCGGGCGGTGCGCGTATGTTCATACGGTTCGGCGGTGACCAGCGTGCCGGCGCCGTCGCGGGTGAACAGTTCGGTCAACAGGATGCCGTCGGTGTGGCGGTCGAGCAGGTGGACCCGGTTGACGCCGGCACGACAGGCCTGGGCGGCGTTGTGCAGGATCCGGCGTTGGTCCTCGGTCAGGCGCCTGCGGCGTTCGAGCATGCGGTCGACCTCGCGCGGCACCATGCTGGAGATCAGACGACCGCGGCCATCGCTGATCTTCTGTTCGGTCAGGAAGATGAGCTTGTCGGCACCGATCGCCGTCGCGACCGCGCCGGCCACGTCGGCGGCACTGAGGTTGAACACCTCGCCGGTCGGCGAATAGCCGAGGGCCGGCAGCAGTGCAATGGTGCCGGCATCGAGCAGGTTGCGCAGGGCCTCGCCATCGACCCGGCGGACCTCGCCGGTGTGTTGGTAATCGATGCCGTCGATCACCCCGAGCGGCTTGGCCGTGACCACGTTGCCGGAGCCGACCCGGATCCGCACACCGGCCATCGGCGAGTTCGCGAGGCCCATCGACAGCAGTGCCTCGATCTCGACCCGCACGCTGCCGTTGGCCTGCTTGACGCAGCTGAGTGCAGCGTCATCCGTGACCCGCAGACCGTTGACGATCTGCATCGCGGCGCCGCGTGTCGTCAGCTGCTGTTCGATCTGCGGTCGTGCCCCCGGCACCACGACCAGGCGAATCCCGAGACCGTTGAGCAGCGCGATGTCATGGATCAGGTCGGCGAAACCGTCCTCGCTGAGTGCCGCGCCATCGAACGACAGGACGAACACTTTGCCGCGGTGTGCATGGATGTAGGGCGAAGACTGGCGAAACCAGTCCACGAAGCCGGCGTGCTTGTTGTCTTTCTCGCCCACGGTCGGTCGTCGCGCTTCAGGCAGAAACCGCAGAATAATGCGCCGGTGCAGGCAATGAAAGCCGGCGCCGGGACTGGTTCGATAACATGACAGGCCCTAGCCCAACGGCCGACCGCTTGACCCCGAATGTCCCCTATCTCCGCCTTGTGCTGGCCGCGGTCTTCTGGGGAGGCACCTTCGTGGCCGGCCGCAACCTCGCCGGGGTGGTCGACCCGGCGATCGCAGCCTGGCTGCGGTTTTCCATCGCCACCGCGCTGTTGCTCGGCTGGCTCTACCTGAAGGAGGGTGCGCTGCCGCGGCTGACCTGGCGCCAGACGCTGGCCGTTGTGCTGCTCGGCATGACGGGGGTGGCGGCCTACAACCTGTTTTTCTTCGAGGGGCTGAAGACCGTCGAGGCAGGACGCGCGGCGCTGATTGTGGCGCTCAACCCGGTGGTGATCGCGGTGTTGTCCGCCTGGTTGTTCGGTGAGCGGCTGCAACGGCTTCAGGTCGTCGGCATCGCCTTGTCGGTACTCGGGGCGGCGATCGTCATCGGTCGGGGCGACCTGTCCGCGCTGTTGCGCTCGGGGGTCGGGATCGGTGAACTGATGCTGCTGGGCTGCGTGAGCAGCTGGGTGTTCTATACCCTGATCGGCCGGCGTCTGCTCAGGCGCCTGTCGCCATTGGTGACGGTCAGCTACGCGAGCCTGAGCGGCACGCTGATACTCGGCGGCATCGTCGCCTGGCAGGGCGAACTCGATCGGGTTGTCCTCAATGACATCGGCGTTTGGTGGGATATCGGCTATCTGGCGGTGTTCGGTACGGTGCTCGCCTTCGTCTGGTACTACCAGGGTGTGCACGCGATCGGTGCGGCACGTGCCGCCCAGTTCATCAACCTGGTCCCGGTCAGCGGCGTCCTCCTGGGTCTGCTGCTATTGAACGAGCCGCTGACGTTGTCGGTGCTGACCGGCGGCGGCCTGGTGGTACTTGGCCTGCTGCTGACCAATCGGCCCGGCTACGCGAGACGTTCGATTTCGCGCCGGAAAGGAACGACCGACTAAGGGAAAGCCCGGGTGTTCAAGCAGGTGATTTCGACCAAGGGTTATCACTAGAACAAGAAGGAGCTTCGTTTCGCCAGGCTCCCGGAAGAAAGCTGGAGGAGGAGATCATGCAAGAGGCCCGAAAACACACGCGCGTGGCATTTCGTCTACCGCTCGATCTGTA
Source organism: Chromatiaceae bacterium (assembly GCA_050049565.1). Classification (GTDB taxonomy): domain Bacteria; phylum Pseudomonadota; class Gammaproteobacteria; order Chromatiales; family Chromatiaceae; genus Thiosocius. The sequence continues at coordinate 2,346 of JASFVZ010000165.1, forward strand.
CTGTGGCGCCGATACCCGGGCACGGCGCTGCCGGTCCCGGGATATCGGGCTCGGCGGCGTCTTTGCCTATGGCGTGTGCGCACTGCGCGAGGATGCGGAAATCCGTGTCGTTCTCGATCCCGATTCGTATACCGGCCTGCACATGAATGCCCGGGTCCGCCGGGTCAGTGCGAACGGTGTGGCGTGCGAGTTCGTCGACAACAGCCCGCCGTCCGTCGAGGTGCTCGAGGCGTTGCTGACGCCGACCTGGGATGGGGAGAACCTGCTCGATGGTGTGGCCCGATTCGCACCCTGGGACCGTGCCGACGATCTGGCGGGCTGGATGCGGCTGACATCCATGGTGTCCGACTGGGGCCGCCTGGTGCGGCTAGGCCGACATGCAGAAGGTGTCGATCAGTGATCGGATGATGCGCCGCGCCGGCGCCACCTGGTCCAGCGCCAGATACTCGTTGGGTTGGTGCGCCTGATTGATGCTGCCGGGGCCGAGAATCACCGTCTGATGTCCCATCGCATTGAGATAGGGGCCTTCGGTGGCAAAGGCGACGGCCCCGGCGGAGAACCCGGTCAGGCGTTCCGCGGCCGCGACGATCGGTGCATCAGCCGGCGTCTCCATCGCCGGAATTCCCTCGAACAGCGCCTTGCGCTCGACCTCGAGCCCGCTGTCGGCCAGCCGCGAGGCCAGCCGACGGTCGAGTTCCCCGCGCAGGGCGTCACTGTCCATCCCCGGCAGCGGCCGCAGGTCGAAGGACAACTCGCAGGCCCCGCAGATCCGGTTGGGATTGTCGCCCCCGCAGATATGCCCGAGATTGAGCGTCGGCACGTCGACCGCGAACAGCGGGTTGCGATAGCGTGCTTGCAGGTCGTCGCGCCAGGCCAGTAGTTCACCGATCACCTGGTGCATGCCTTCGAGCGCGCTGTTGCCCAGCGCCGGGTCACTCGAGTGGCCGGACTGCCCGACCACCCGCACGGCATCCATCAGTATTCCCTTGTGCAGCCGGACCGGCCTCAGGCCGGTGGGCTCGCCGATCACCGCATGTCGTCCGAGTCCGCGATGGGTCTCGAGCAACGCCTTGGCGCCGCTCATGCTGCTCTCCTCATCGGCCGTTGCGACCAGTACCAGTGGGCGCTGCAGCTTTTCCAGCTCGAGACCATCCAGCGCATCGAGCACCACGGCGAAGAAGCCTTTCATGTCGCAGCTGCCCAGGCCGTACCAGCGGTCATCGCGTTCGTCGAGCCTGAACGGATCGCTGTGCCACAGCGCCTCGTCGCAGGGCACGGTGTCGGTATGCCCGGACAGCACCAGTCCGTCCGGTCCCCTGCCGATGCTCGCGACCAGGTTGAACTTGCCGGGGTGTCCGGGTATCGCCTGGCGCTCGATCGCGAAGCCACGCGCCTCGCACCAGTCGGCGAGCAGGTCGATGACGGTCTCGTTGGACGAGTCCCATTCGGGGCTGACGCTGCTGATCGACGCGGCGCCGATCAGCCGGCCCATCATCTCGCGGAGCTTCGGTTGTGCCATTCGACGATTGTAGTGACGTTTGATGTCGGCGTGGTCGCTTGGATGGCGCCCTGTCCGGGACGGCCGGCGGGGGCTGCGGGCCGGGTCAGGGTGTCGTCGGCGCGCGACGCGCACTGCTGCCGCCGAATGCGGCAAACAGGCCGAGCCCGATAAAGGTCAGGCCGGAGAGCCAGCGCCCGAGGCCGCGCGCCCCGCGGCTGCGACTCAGCGCCGGGCCCAACGACCCTGAAGCCAGGGCGTAGGCCGAGTCGGTGATCGCGGCAATCCCGACGAACAGTGCCCCGAGCGCGATGGCCTGCACGACCGGGCTTGCGGTGGCATCCATGAACTGGGGGAGGAAAGCGGCAAAGAACAGCGTGGTCTTCGGATTCAGTACCGCAACCAGCAGGCCATCGCGGAACAGCCGGTGCGATGAGCCGGCCCGTGGACGAGCCGGCGCCTTGGCGAGCAGGGCCCGGATACCGAGATACACCAGGTAGGCCGCGCCGAGGTACTTGACCACCAGAAACGCGGTCGATGACACCGCGAACAGCGCGGCCAGGCCGAGCGCTGCACCGATCGCGTTGATCAGGTTGCCCAGCGCGACGCCGGCGACGGTCTGCAGGCCCGCCCGTCGCCCCTGTGCAAGGCTGCGTGCGACGATGAAGAGCACGCCGGGGCCGGGTGTGACAGCGAGCAGCAGACTGGCCGAGACGAAGCCGATCAACAAGCCGAACTCGGGCAGGATCTCAGGCACGGCCGGCGACCTCCGATCTCGAGCCGGTGACGCACCGGCACGGCACAGGGCTGCACCCGGTTGCGATCAGGCGCATTCGTCTTCGCCGGCGGCCAGTCGATCGAGCCATCGGCTCAGGCGCGCCTTCTCGCGTTGCAGGAAATCGGCATCGTGGTGGGCATGCGCGATGACGCTGATGCCCTGGCCCTGCGACATCAGGCGCAGCGCCAGTTCCTGGGCCCGACCGGCATAGCCGAGTTCGGCGAACTGGTCGGACAACCAGCTCTCGAACACCTTGAACAGGTTCTCGGCCAGCGCCTGCGACTGCCCCTTGTCCTTGCCGAGTTCGGTGTTGAGCGTGCCCATCGGGCAGCCGAAACGGGTGATCGAGTCGGCGCTGTTGGAGAGGATCTCAACGAAGCGATGCAGCCTGTCGATCGGCGTCCGGTAGTCGCCGTTCCAGTTCTCCAGCATCTGCCTGATTCGTTCGAGCCGGTACTGGATCGCGGCTTCCAGGATCTCGTCCTTGGTCTTGAAGTAGTAATAGATGTTGCCGCGCGGCACGTTTGCGGCGACCACGACGTCGCTGAACGAGGTCTGGCCGTAGCCCTTGTGGTAGAACAGCCGGTTGGCCGCCTCGATGATGCGTTGTCGGGTGCGTTCGCTCTTCTTCGGCATCGCGGACCAAACGATTTAGGACGTACGTACGTTCAATTGCGCTGTCCCTCAAGTATAACCCCGTGCCGGACGGACGTACGAAACCACCCTGAGCACAGGTTCCTTCGAACGTGCCGAGTGGCCATAATGCGAGGTTTTCGAGCCGATTGCGGAGGCCGCTATGCCCCAGTACCGTTCACGCACGACGACCCATGGGCGCAACATGGCGGGTGCCCGCGCGCTTTGGCGCGCCACCGGCATGCAGGACGGCGACTTCGACAAG